>NZ_JRXI01000191.1:0-28592 GCF_000813645.1 Neochlamydia sp. TUME1
ATGGCCATCCTACAAGCGAAAACGCTGCCTTATTTTTTCTACAATATCTTTCAAAGGATTTTCCGCTAATTCAAGCTTTGTAAGCTGAGACATCTGCCCGATTTCTGCAGGAAGGCTGGTGAGCTGGTTTTGGTTTAAGTAAAGCTTTTTCAGCTGAGACAGTTGCCCGATTTCCCCAGGCAAGCTGGTGAGCTGGTTTTGGTTTAAGTCAAGCTCTTTCAGCTGAGACATCTGCCCGATTTCTGCAGGAAGGCTGGTGAGCTGGTTTTGGTTTAAGTCAAGCTCTTTCAGCTGAGACATCTGCCCGATTTCTGCAGGAAGGCTGGTGAGCTGGTTTTGGATTAACTTAAGCCTTTGCAGCTGAAACAGTTGCCCGATTTCTCCAGGCAGACTGGTGAGCTGGTTTTGATTTAAGTCAAGCACTTGAAGCTGTGACAGCTGCCCAATTTCTATAGGCAGAGCGGTGAGCTGGTTTCGGTTTAAGTAAAGCACTCGCAGCTGAGACAATTGCCCGATTTCTCCAGGAAGGCTGGAGAGCTGGTTTTGATTTAAGTAAAGGTTTAGCAGCTGAGACAGCTGCTTAATTTCTGAGGGTAAATAAGTCAAGCCTACTCCAGATAAATCTAAAGCCGTAATGTTTTTACAATTTTCTTCAATCCAATCTCTAAGAAGCTCTCCTTTTTTTCTAGAGGTAAGTGCTTAATTTCTTCTCGGCTCAAGTATTCTTCCCCACCAGGAAGTCTTTTCCAAAGTAAAAGGCGATTAATATTTAGAAGATAGGAAGAGTAGTTAGCCAGAGTAAGATACCTCTTTTCTTCTATTTGCGCTTTAAATTCTAAAGTTGAAAAAGATTTGGCTAAAGTAAAGATTTGCCTAAAGATTGCATTTACCTTTGCTGTTTCAGAAAGCTTTTCTTCTAGCTTATAAATCTTATCTACAATAAGAGCCTGTTCCTTAACATTTCCTTGAGGAGCATGCACTTTACCTATTTGTTTATAAAGAGAAGGCATGACTTCAGTAGCTAACAGGTGACTCCATCTTTTACAGACGCTAAATAAGGGAGGAGCTACGCAAGCCTCTAAGATAGGGAGCAGCAATTCATTGGGCAAGCTTTCAATAGATGCCGAAGAGATAGGATGCATTTTATTTCCTTGGGTAGTGACGACTTTTCAGCATTTTTATTTTTTAAAGGCAATATAAAAAAATTAAAAAAGCAAGTCAAACCAATTCGTATCCTTATCAATGGAAAAGCAACCCACAGATGATCTACCACGCTTTTATTTCAGATAGATCCAAGGAAAGGGTGGAGACCTTCTAAGCATTTAGGAGCAGACACAGGTTCTGGCGATTAAGTGACGCGGCAATTTTGATTTGGCTAAAAGAATGAGATTGATTCTTTGTCTTATTTGAGAAAAACAGCTCTTTACTGGCGCAATGTTTTAATTTTTCTACTGAATGATGGAATACAATACGCCCAGCTTCTTCCTGTCAAGAAAAGTTGTTCTCCCAGCCTAGCAATCTGCAGAAAAAGAGAGAAACTTCTTGTCATTATAAAGGTGTAGGTTAGCTTAAGTTACTTAGTTGCGGGAAGAAAAGCGGATGACTTGTTTAAAGATAAGATGGCTAAAAGTTTTTTATTTCATTTTAGCCCACCACAATTTAAGAAGTACTTACAACCATTCTACAATTGAAAACGCTGCCTTATTTTTTCTGCAATATCTTTCAAAGGATTTTCCGCTAATCCAAGCTTGGTAAGCTGAGACAGCTGCCCGATTTCTGCAGGAAGACTGGTGAGCTGGTTTTGATTTAAGTAAAGCCATTGCAGCTCAGACAACTGCCCGATTTCTACAGGAAGGCTGGTGAGCTGGTTTTGAATTAAATCAAGCCATTGCAGCTGAGGCAGCTGTCCGATTTCTGCAGGCAGAGCGGTGAGCTGGTTTTGGCTTAAGTTAAGCGTTTGCAGCTGAGATAACTGTCCAATTTCTGTAGGAAGGCTGGTGAGCTGGTTTTGATTTAAGTCAAGCCCTTGCAGCTCAGACAACTGCCCGATTCCTACAGGCAGAGCGGTGAGCTGGTTTTGGCTTAAGCAAAGCTCTCGCAGCTGAGTCAATTGGCCGAGTTCTGTAGGAAGGCTGGAGAGCTGGTTTTGATTTAAGTAAAGATGTCGCAGATTAGACAGCTGCCCGATTTCTACAGGCAGACTGGTGAGTTGGTTTTCTCTTAAGTCAAGCATTTGCAGCTGAGACAATTGGCCGATCTCTGCAGGCAGAGCGGTGAGCTGGCTTTCATTTAATTCAAGCGTTTTCAGCTGAGACAATTGGCCTATTTCTGAGGATAAATAAATCAAGCCTGATCTAGATAAATCCAAAGATGTGATGTTTTTACAATTTTCTTCAATCCACTCTCTAAGAAGCTCTCCTTTTTTTTCTAGAGGTAAGTGCTTAATTTCTTCTCGGCTCAAGTATTCTTCCCCACCACGAAGGTTCTTCCACAGTAAAAGGCGATTAATATTTACAAGATAGGAAGAGTAATTAGCCAGAGTAAGGTATCTTTTTTCTTCTATTTGCACTTTAAATTCTAAAGTTGAAAGAGACTTGGCTAAAGTAAAGATTTGCCTAAAGATTGCATTTACCTTTGCTGTTTCAGAAAGCTTTTCTTCTAGCTTATAAATCCTATCTACAATAAGAGCCTGCTCCTTAACATTTCCTTGAGGAACATGCACTTTACCTATTTGCTTATAAAGAGGGAGCATGACTTCAGAAGCTAGCAGATGATGCCATCTTTTACAGACGCTAAATAAGGAAGGAACTACGCAAGCCTCTAAGATAGGGAGCAGCAATTCATTGGGCAAGCTTTCAATAGATGCCGATGAGATAGGATGCATTTTATTTCCTTGGGTAGTAATAACTTTTCAGCATGTTTATTTTTTAAAAACAATATAAAAAAATTAAAAAAGCAAGTCAAAACAATTCGTATCCTTATCAATGAAAAACAACTCACAGATAATCTACCTCGCTTTTTTCAGATAGATTCAAGGAAAGGGCGGATACCTTCTAAGCATTTAGGAGCAGCCACAGGTTCTGGCGATTAAGTGACACGGCAATTTTGATTTGATTAAAAGAATGAGATTGATTCTTTGCCTTATTTGAGAAAAACAGCTCTTTTTGGCGCAATGTTTTAATTCTTCTACCGCATGATGGAATGCAATACGCCTAGCTTCTTCCTGCCAAGAAAGGTTGTTCTCCCAGCCTAGCAATCTGCCGAAAAAGAGAGAAACTTCTTGTCATTTATCACTTCTACTCTATTGACAGTATGCCATACTTGTCGCATCCAATCCCTGCCAAGTTTTTAAAAAGATAGCAAAAAGAGGAAAAACCTCTACAGGGTGCTTTTATGGATTCAAACTACATTTAATTATTAATGATAAAGGGGAAATTCTTGTTTATATGTTAACGCCAGAAAATGTGGAGACCCCTGTTTGTGGTCTGTCTAGAAACATTTTTGGCAAAATGTTTGCGACAAGGGATGCATCTCTTCCCTATTGTTTATCAAGCTTTACAGCAAGGACTTAGAAATTATTACTGGGCTTAGAAAGAATATGAATAACAAGCTAATGTCCATTGGTGGATAAGATTTTATTAAGAAAGAGGGGAGTAGTTGAAAGCGTTAACAATAAATTGAAAAACTCTTGCCAAATCGAACATCATCGACATCGTAGCCCTTGAAATTTTTTTATCAATCTAATAGTGACTTATGCTTACGAACCATGTAAGCCCTGCATTCAATTGACTTGCATAGAGAAACAAAAGTTAATGAGTTGGCTTACAGCCTAGGTATAATTTGAAGCTGCTTTAGGATGTTTTCTTATCCGATAACGCGCGTTTATCAAGCTATTTATCATGAAAATTTTAAGTTGCAGGCTGAGCTACTACTCATAAAATTTGACATAAAGTAGCTTTTACTTTTAAGATTTATAGAAGATCAACTAGCTTTTTCCACGTGCTGCAAATGGTTTAAATTTTTATTAACCTATTAACTTAGTCTGTTAGCTGTCCTTTAGCTTATCTAAAGAAAGACAGAGCAACAAAGTTAAATTAAGCTAAATATTACAAAAGAAAGATTTATGACTATTCATTCTACTTCTACCGCAATGCCTCTTTACCGGCACCCTACAGGAAGGCTTTTTCGGTCCCATCCGCAAGGAGGTTACGAGGAGCAAACTCCCGACGGATGGATTCCCGTTACTAACAGTCATTTAATTCGCTCTATCCAAGAAGATTCTTTTAGTATTTCCCCTACACCTCCTGCCTTAGCTTGTCGTAGCTTGACAATTTATTCTCAACCCACCACAATCCCCTCGCATCTCTTTCTTAATCTCTTAAAAAAGAAGTAATTTTTTTAATGATTGAGAAGAGTCTTATATTTTTCATGGATAGTTAGAGCTTCTGCCTCTGGCACACTATAGCCATCTTGTTCAATTAGATGGAAAATATCTTGATTGAATGACTTGTCTTCCCATTGATCCGTATCCAGTCGACGAATTTCTACTGTTCCTTCTGTAGTACGTGCAATAAATGCTGGGGTAACATAATAACGCCAATCCATAGCTAATCTCCTTTATCCTATTTTTATTTGATCTATTCCTGCTCCAAATAAATTTAATTGTACCTGCTCACACATTTTAATTACGCTCCTTGGATTAGATAAGCCAGTACTTTCTAAAATTTTCTCACGTGAAGCATTATCTTCTAACTTGCGCATGACCTGATCTAAGAAGCGATGGGACATCTCTTTAATGGATTCATTTGTGCCATCATGAACTTGAAGAAAATGGAACTGAACTTCTCCCATAATTCTTTTTCCAGTATACGGTGTTTTTAAGTAAACCTTTGCATGAATACCCACATAGCCACTGGAATAATCTTCTTTAAACTTATTAGAAAAGACTATTTCATATCCTCTTTTTCGAGATTCTTTGGCAAATATATGAATAGCTTGGCGCATCTCATCTATATTGTTGGCAATAAAGGTAGTACGTATGGTGTCATTCAACTTCTTTAGCGCTCCTAAAAAATCTGCCCCATTGCCTACCCATAGGCTAGCTTTCCTAGTCATACTTTCTTGGTTTTTGATAAGAAATTGGTTTGCGTCTCCATGAAAAGAGTGAACACCACTTTCCTGGCAAGTAGCTGCTACCATTGCTAAAAACTCGCTTTTTACTTCCAAAGCGCTATTGTGCAATTCTGTAATCGTGGAAGCATCATTTATCCAGGATAGATGGGCTGAAGAACTTCTTTCAGTCTGATAGCCTTTTTCTAGATTTATCTTGCGGGCAATTATTTCTTTTCGCTCCTTCCAAGCTTCCCTTACCAGAGAAGCTTTATTCGGGATCACCCCTTGTACGCCTTCCAATAAAATTAAAGAATGGCTCCCTGCATATTTATCCGCATGATGGGCAGCCATACGTAAGTTTTGAGCAACCTTATCAGTTAGCTGTTCTTCCTCTAGAAGTTTTAAGATCTTCCTATTCAGCTGAAGGACCCCCACATCCTTTCTGATGGCTTGGTCTTGTAGCACATCGCAAACTAGGAAGGGTAAGACCAGCTTACCATCTACATTTCTTACCATTCTAGTTTTCAATAACTCTTGTTTTTTATCAGCAGTTATTTCATTTAATTCTCGGATCCTTTGCTGAAGAGAAGATGAGGAAATAGCTAGCAATGTTGTGTAAATTTCAGGATAAATTTTCTCCATGACCGCTAAATTACTTATTATAGTTGAGTGAGCTTCTATGAGAAAATCTTTATACTTCTGTTCTACTGGTTCTCCTTGTTCTAACCTTTGTAAAAATTTAACATAAGCTCCTGGCGCTCCTTGTACATATCCTAAAGCCTTTAATTTTTCTTCTGTTGAAAGCTTCATTAGCTCTAAAATAGCTTCTTGGTCTTCTTCAGATATAAAATCTGTCTGAACCATGGCACCTGGCGCCTTAATTATTCCTTTTTCATTAAGACTTTCAAGAAAAGAGGGAGAACCTAATCCTTGCTCATGCAAGACTAAAACCACTTTTTTTCCTTCTTTCTGTAATTCTTGTGCTAAATTTGCTATTAGCTCGGCTATTTCTAAGGCTTCTCCTTCTAAGGAAGCAGTGTTAACGAGGTCAAATTCATCTAAAAGAATAGTATCAGAAGAAGATTCTAATAGGCCTTTTTTGATACTTTCATAATTATCCTGCAACCATTTTAATTCATGGCCTTTTAGCTCATAATAACCCTCGCACCATAGATGTTCTTGCTCTTGGCCAGTGCTTTCATGCAATTCGAAATAGGAAGTAAGAAACCTCTTTTTTAGATCAAATGTTGTAGGATCTTTAACCGCTAAGCGAATTTGCTCAGATTTACCGGTTCCCGGCGCACCATGTACAATACAAGCCCCATGAACTTTTAAAGCTTTTTTTATGGCAATGACAACAGGTAACCTCTCTTTTACGCTCTGCGTCGGTTGGTGGGAGCTTTTTGTAGACTGGTGAAAATGAGCAGCCCATTGCACCTTAGAATCGCAACTAGACCTCTCCTTACCAATCTCTTGGATGGTATGACGACGAGCTGCTGTGGGGAGTGAGAGACCCGTAGAGTAAGATCGAGAATAAAGAATACTTGTGCGCAACATGATACGGTGAACTTCTAAAGTACTTTTAGTTATAGCCTTACAAGTATGGGACAGAGCATTATGCTGCCCTACGCCACTTAATAATGTTTTTCGTAAAGGTATCATTACTTTCTCCTTTCTTCTAACTTAACGATCATTAATAAGAATTCTTTTACATTTTAACTATTTTTTAATTATATATTATTAACAATATATAATTAAAAACAATTGTTTTAAACACAAAATAAACTTTATAAAATAAGTTGCATTTTATTATTTA
Source organism: Neochlamydia sp. TUME1 (assembly GCF_000813645.1). Lineage (NCBI taxonomy): Bacteria > Pseudomonadati > Chlamydiota > Chlamydiia > Parachlamydiales > Parachlamydiaceae > Neochlamydia > Neochlamydia sp. TUME1. Next base: position 6,929 of record NZ_JRXI01000191.1, read on the forward strand.
TTAATAATTTATATTTAAAAAATAATTAGATAAAAAATAAAAGAAAAATAGAAAAAGTCTAAAAATGACTTTGAATGAAAACTTAAAGAAAATACACCTGAGAAAATAAATAAATAGTTAAATATTTAAAATAACTATTTGCATAAAAAAATAATTGTTAAAATAAGGTTAACTTTCACGATATAAAAAAATAGGTGTTTTTACATACTAACTTATTATTTTTAAAAGCTTATTATTGAGCTTTGCTTGCATAAAGAGCTGCTCAAAAGTATGTAATTACAATCGCCTAGTGGTCCTAAAAAAGATGACAATGCTAATTAGGAGATTGTAGAAAAAAACTAAAGCTTGGATAAATATCTTTTGATGTTTATCAAGGTTCATGAATATTAACTTTTCCTTTTATTTGCTATAGCATCTGCTTGAAGAGCAAGGTTATATTAAAGAAAAATATAGCTTTTAAAACTTTATTTAAATCATTAACCTATCCTGATAATAGTGAAGAATTTAAATGTGTGAGGTGTTCTTTTTTTAAGAAGGAGAAGACATATGCCAGAAAGTTTTGAAGGCCTTACAGATACTCAATGGAGAATTTTACAACCGCTTTTGCCACAAAGCTCTTCGAAAAATTTAAAGGGAAAGCCTCATAATCCCTGGAGAAAAATCTGTGACAGCTTATTTTGAATTTTGATTACAGGGTCACGTTGGTGGGATCTTCCCAGAGGACCGAATGGGAATCAAGATCTGCTACTCATCGGTGGCTAGGTAAATGGCAAGAAGATGAAACTTTAGATAGCTTGCTAGCGCCATTAAAGGAATGCGCGGATATGGGACTAGAATGATTAATTGGGAAAAACTAATAGTTTTATTAAAAACAAAGTGATTACTAGCTGGCCGCTCGATAGAAGCAAAGAATTTATTAAATATTTTTAAGAGAAAAGGTAGATACCAGTAAAAAATGCGAGCATGCAAAAGTATTAAGCTAGAGCCCTAGACTTTCTAGCTTTTGCGAATTATTTAAGACGTTAAAGTCGACGACACGAATCACATTTGAAGGGAGGTTATCATAAGCAGCTTTTGAAACGAGCACCGGCTGAGCAGAAGTTTGCAAGAGAGCTTTAATACCTCTTGGAGTATCTTCAAAGCCAATAATATTATCTTGGTAATCGGCAAGTTGTTTGATAGCAGTAAGGTAGCTTTCTGGATGAGGTTTAGGGTGAGTGTAAAATTCGCGGGTAAACCAATAAGGGATGGTATTGAGGATAGGAAGCTGACAGCGAACAGTATCCACAAGCGCCTGCGGAGAATGAGTAACCACACAACGCTTGATATTAGCTTTGTTTAAAGCCTCTAGCAGTTCCTGCACTCCCGGCATAAGTTGAATATCCTGGTGTAAAAGTTCAATCACTTTTTCTCTTTTACATGCATACAGAACATCCCAGTTAGGCTCTACTTCATAAAGGGCGGGCAGCTCGCGATAAATTTCTTCCTTTAAGCCCTCCGCATGATAATGAGCTGCTTGGCAATAGCGTGCAAAGCTCCAGTCAAGATTAAAACCATATTTCTTACACATGTACTGATAGGCTTTAAAATGAATTTCTTCGGTATTAACTAATAAACCATCGAAATCGAAAAGAAACAGTTGATAATCATCTATCCAATGCATAAGCTAATGATTCCAATTTTAGTTAATTTATTCATATGAAATACTTTTCTGTTGTTTTAACTTTCCTTCTAGCCTTTTTTCTTAGCGGCTGTTTTTTCTCTGAAGAAGCAGAAAGTGAACGAGCACGCCTACAAAATGCAATAGGAGAATATATCTATCGCCGCCACAACGAATATCTTTTTAAACCCGAGCCTGCTACTCAATCAGCTCCAATTCTATATTCCTGGGAGAACAACTCTTTTCATTCTATTACCAAAGAATATTTTCGTTGTAAAGGCAGTAGCCTTAATCCTCCGCATGTCGTTCAACGCAAGCAAGAGACCTTACGTTTTTTCGACTGTGGAGGAGCGGAACGTCATAGTTTGCCTTTGCATAATGATAAGGAATTTGTCTACCCTATTCTAATTAATTTGCTTAATTACCTCCAGCATAAATCAGGTAAAAAGATTGTCATTACCTCGGGCCATCGCTGTCCTCAGCATAATATCTATGTAGATGATTCTATAGAAAACCAGTCATCTAAACATATGATTGGGGCAGAGGTCTCTTTTTATGTTCAGGGGTGGGAAGATAAACCAGCAGAAATTATTAAGCTTATTCATCACTATTATTCGGAAACACCTAAATATAAAGGATTAAAAGATTTTCAAGAGTTTAGCCGTTATGAAAAGCAAGATACGAATGTCTCTACGCTACCCTGGATGAATAAAGAAGTGTTTGTAAAGCTTTTCAAAAAAAAGGAGGGGCGTAATTTTGATAATCGCCATCCTTACCCTTATATTAGCATCCAAGTACGTTACGATATGGAGACCCAAACAAAAGTATTTTATTCCTGGGAAAAAGCCCATCGAAACTTTTTACGCCAATAAAACATAGTATATCTTACATTCCTCAGCAAAAAAAATAATTAGGAATTTTGAAGACTAATCGAGTAAGATGTTTTCTTTAAGGGATTAAACTAAACGACTAAAAGTTATGCAGATAGATACACAAAACGTCGATCATTTAGGATTGGTAGCTGGAATGTGTGAGGAGATAGGGTTAGTTGACCTTATTGATCAAGCAGTAGGTAACCAGGCGAAGAATAAGCATTTAACCTATGGGCAAGCTGTTAAATGCATGATTTTAAATGGATTAGGATTTGTAAGCCGGACGCTTTACATGTATTCTGAGTACTTTGAAGACAAACCCATCGATCATTTGCTAGGTACGCCAGTTATCCCTGAGCAAATTGATGATAATGTTTTAGGCAGAGCGCTGGATAAGTTATTTGAATTGGGAGTGACCGAGCTTTTTACTAAGATAGCTCTGCATACGATCAAAGTGCTTGGTATCCAAGTAAAAAGTTTACATTTGGATGCAACAAGTTTTCATGTAGATGGAAACTATGAGAGCCTATTAGAACAAGGAGAAGCATGCATTCGCCTAGTGCAAGGCTACAGTAGAGACCACAGGCCTGATTTAAATCAAGCCGTCTTGCAGCTTATCACTTCCAATGAAGGCAATATCCCTTTATACATGCAAGCCGCCGATGGCAATAGCAGCGATAAAACCGCCTTTACGCAAATTGTTGGCGAACACCTTAAAAGCTTTCGGCAAGCCGTAGAGAATCGCTATATAGTAGGAGACAGTGCTCTTTATACGCCAGCCACCTTACAGGTTTTCAAAGAAGAACAAAGCTTATTTGTCACGCGTGTGCCCATGCAAATCAAAGAGGCTAAAGAGCTCATATTCCAAGTAACTTACGACAAGACGGTAGAAATAGCAGAAGGCTATCGAGCTTTTGAGAGTACCTCCTGCTATGCCGGTGTTGAACAAAGATGGGTAGTTATTTTTAGTCAAGCAGCCTATCAAAGAGAATGCCGCACTTTAGCCAAGCATTATCTTAAGGGCAGTGAAAAAGAATCTAAAGCTTTCTTTAAGTTTATAAAGCAAGAGTTTTCATGCCCAAACGATGCTAAGCGTCAATTAGATAAGTTTGCAAAAAAGCTTAAATATATACAAATTATAGAACCTCAAGTTATAGCCATTCAAAAGCATACTACATCTGGTCGACCAAAAGCTGGGCAAGCACCTTCTATACTTAGCTATCGCCTAGAAGGTACAGTAGCCTGCTCTTTGCTTAACAAAGCAGAGTTAGAGAGAAGTAAAGGGTTTTTCATCTTAGCGACTAATGACATGGACGTAACTTCTTTTCCTGCTCAAGAGTTATTGAAAACATATAAAGCACAGCAAAGTGTAGAAAGAGGATTTAGGTTTTTGAAAAGCCCTGACTTCCTAGTCTCTTCTTTCTTTCTAAAAAAGCCAGAAAGAATTGAAGCTCTTTTAATGGTAATGACTCTATGCCTTTTAGTCTATTCTGCGCTTGAATATAAAATTCGAGAAAAATTGCGAGAAAATGGTGAGAACTTCTTAAATCAGCTTAAGAAACCTACACAAAAGCCAACTACACGCTGGGTGTTTTTCTGTTTCCTAGGCCTACATATGGTCTTTATTGACCATAAAAAATTGCAAATTACCAATCTGAAAGAACGCCATAGAATTATTCTTAGATGTTTAGGGCCTCCTTACCAAAAATTCTATTATTCTGAAATGTGGTGAGAAATCACGGGTATATAAAAAAGTTTATATAGTTTCTCAAAAGAACATTAAATAAATAGACGAAGAGGCTATAAAAGATTTGAGGTAGGTTGGATAGGAAAAGAATCTAAAAAGAGGCATGGCGAAGACAAAACCTCTTGAGCTACTGCTTTATAATACGCTCTTTGAGCCACTTCTTACGTCATCATTTACATCATCCTAACCTCTCTTTAAGGAGAGAGAGCTTTCGGAAAGGCAATTCCCTTTTTAGAACCTATAGCTATAGTTTCTTTAAACGATTAAAGCCGCCCTCTCCTAAATATTCAGTTGATTTTGCAGCCAAATAACCAAGTCAAAATTTTTTTCTATCCAGTCATCTCTTTGCTTACGTATTTTTGTTAGATGTAATTCAACTGTTTGCGGATTTAATAAAAAACCAGCTTCTTGCTCTTGGCAGCCATTTTCTTTCCCATACACACGATCCAGTATAATCTGTCCATACAAAGGGGTAAAGTGAGAGACCTCGAAAAAATGTCTATTAGAGTTACCTACTGATAAATCTTCTTGATTAAAAGCGCAGAAGCCGGAGAAATCGTAGATAGGGTAAATGGCACTTAGCTGGCGTTTCAAATTTTCTAAAGCTTTCCAACAATTACATTGATAAAGCGCTTCCCAATAGTAAACATGGGCTGGACTAAAGACTACTTTCAAATCAATATTGTTTTCCTGACACCTCTGCACAAGCTTTCTAAACATAGTCACTTTTTTATCATCAATTTCATAATTATTGAAGATTAACCTTTTCTCTTCTTTCAAAAATTGCACAGGGTTTTCGACGATTATTGGATTAAGAAGGATAAAATCATTTTCATCAATCTTAACATAATAGCCAGCCACCTCTTCTAGCTTTTTAGGATTTATATTGTGTTTAAAAGTAGACCAACTAAATTTAATAGTTTGTTGTGACAATAAGCACTGGGCCCAGTCGGAAAAAGAGAGAGAAGCCCTTCTCAATCGATCTTCCCTATATTCTGCTACAGGCTCAAGCTGGCTTGCAAATGCAAAAAAGTCTAAACTAAGAAAAACTGCTTTTAGATCAGGTTGGTTATACAAAGCATGTTCAAAGTAGCCAAAGATTTCGTCAAAGCGAGCTCCGGAAAAAGCTGCCTTATAAGCTTGCCCTCCAGCTAATTGAGTATAATAGGTTATTGGAAAACCTGCACGTACACGCGAGGATCCTAACATAATAGCTGTCGGCTTTTTAACTATAATCTTAGCTGCCTTATCAAATCTTTCCTGTGTGCTCTCTAATTTTTTATCATTAAATCCAACAATTATAGGAGGCTTAAAGTAATCAAAAGGGTCTATTAAATAATTAAAAGAGACAATAGATATAAGAGCAATTAGGGTAGCAATGAAAAAAGCAGTAAGAAAAAGATAGTGGTTTTTATCAGGCATATTAGAATTGATAATAAAGAAATTCCGTAACGGCATCCAAATCTATCAGGCAAATAATAAAAATCGCACTCAAGCTTAAGCCTGATAAGATAGGATATTTAATAAAACGTTCTTTCCACCACATGCTATTGGGAAGTAATAAGGTAGCTAACAGACAAGCCAAAATTTTTAGCAAATCGTAGAGGCGTACATTGGAAAAATGAAGCCTTTCAAAAGTCACTCCATAAGCTTTCAAAAAGGCTAAGCTATATTCATATTTTTCAGGAAGGATTACTCCATTATAACCAAACAATCCCTTTAATATCATCCAAGCTCTATGTAAATCAGGAGAGCGGAAGATAACAAAAGCCACTACCACGCAGAAAAAAGTAAAACTCTGTCCTAGAAGAGGTGATAACTTAATATTAAGCTTACGCCATAAATGGTTAATCATAAGAAAAAAACCATGGCAGAGCCCCCACACCACAAAGGTCCAATTAGCCCCGTGCCAGGCCCCACCAAGGAGCATAGTAAGCAACAAATTAGCTAATTTGCGGGTCTCCCCATATCTATTACCTCCTAAAGGTATATATAAATAATCTCTTAAAAAGTTAGAGAGCGAGATATGCCAGCGCCGCCAGAAATCAATTATTGAGGTGGCTTGATAAGGAGAGTTAAAATTAAGCGGTAGTTGAATATTAAAGTAGAGCCCTAGCCCAACAGCCATATCTGAATAGCCAGAGAAATCAAAATAAAGCTCTATAGAATAAGCTAAGGCCCCTATCCAAGCTTGTAAAAAAGGGATTAGAGTTTGATTTTGATCAAAAACCGGGGTGACATATCCATACATGGCATCAGCAATTAGGACTTTTTTGGCTAATCCTATGACGAATAAAAATGTTCCTTGGGCAAAATTGTAACTAGACCATTGATAGTTGGCAGGGTTGTCAAATTGCGTAATCATTTCTTTATGGTGCAATACCGGTCCTGCGATTAAATGAGGAAAAACCGTTACGAATAGGCTGTAAGAGCACCACCCTCCTGGAACGGCCCTCGCTTGATAAACATCTACAAGATAGGCTATTTGAGTAAATGTAAAAAAAGAGATTCCTAGGGGTAGAATGATATCTAATAATTTTATCTCAGAAGATAAAAAATAGTTAGCACTGCTAATAAAAAAATTAAGATATTTAAAATACAGTAAAAGAGCCAGATTGAATGTTAAGCTTAATAGTAGATAAAGCTTTTTTACTTGGCTTGTAGAAGCATTATATATCTGATTGCCTGCTATATAATTAAAAAGAATGGATGCACATAATAAAGGAACAAACCGCACATCCCAGTAAGCATAAAAGATTAAAGAACTGATTAGCAAAAACAGCTGAGCACCTTTCTTAAGGTGAAAATAGCAGCAAACAAAAAATATTGCTACCACTATAGGAAGATAGATAAAGATGAAAAGGTAAGAGTTAAATAACATCTTCGCTCATTTTTATTTTTAATAATCCCTCTAATATTCTGTCTTTTCAAGGTCTTCGAAGTGGATTTTTTCATTCTCCCATAATTTCTGAACAAATCGACGATGCACCCAGGACAAAGTTTCATAGTCCTCTATATTGACTTTTTTACGGGAAATGCTCTCATGATGAACTCCTACTGCAAAGGGAGTATATAAACAGTGCAGCCCTTTTGCACGCACTTTAACTGCTAAAGCAGTGTCACTAAATGCTATAGGGAACCATACTTCGTCAAATCCGTTTACTTCAAGGAAGGTCTTCTTTTTAATCATGCAGCAAGCAGCTGTAACGGCTGCTGATATTTTCAAAAAATTAGTTTTCCTAAGGTGGTGAAATTTTTCTAGCCTCTCTTCATGGTGCCAAGATTTCATAAAAGCTGCTCCTGAGGATTCAATAATCACGCCTCCATGCTGCAATAAGCCATTAGGGTAATTTAAGCGGCAACCGACTAGTCCAATTTCAGGCTGTTCGATCCAACGGCACATCTCTATTAAACCGTCAGCATCTAAGTCTACATCATTGTTAAGAAAAAGGATATTTTCTATATCTTTAGCTATTTTAGTTTCCCTAACCGCCCTATTATTTAAACGTGAATAATTAAAGGGCTCCTCTATTCGAATAACTTCTACCCCCAGTTCCCTCAATTTTTCTGCTATAGAAAAGTCTTGGCTATTATTATCAATGGCAGTCATTTTCACCCGGACATTTTTTTGCTTCATGATATGATTGACAGCAGATAAGGTGAGACGGAAATGATCTTTATAAAGCATGATTACATGCACTTCAGGAATACTAAGGAGCTGAGGGATCGCCCTTACACTTGATTTGGAATAGCCTGGCGTCCAATTCCAGTTTAATTTTTTACTTTTTGAATAATTTTCGAAAGATTTAAGAATATTTCTTAGCGCAGGCAAAGTTGAATAGTGGCTCTCTTGCTTAATTTTATTTTCTTCTCTAATCGCATAAAGAGGCAAAGGTACTTTATGAAACAAAGCCCCGGCTGCTTCTAATCTTAAAGGTAAATCAAAAGTGTGTATTCCTTCACTTTCTTTAAGCAATCCTCCAATTTTTTTCCAAAGATTTTTAGGAATAAGCAAAGTATGTCCTAGATCATCATTAAACACATAGGGAAAACAAGGCCGTTGCGGCTTAAGAGTACGAGTTTTTGGAAGGGGCATACAGTGATGATCGATTTGATATTCATCACAGAATAATACAGTAAACTCCTTTGCAGCCATAAAATTAAGAGTTTGTTCATAGCGATAGAATAGATCAGGCCTCATCCAATCTCCTACCGGCAAAATAAACAAGTAATTGCCCTGAGAGAAGCTAGCTAAAGCATTTATTACCTCACTTTGAGAAAGATTTTTTTCAAAATTAAATACTTTTAAGCTTGCCAATTCGTTAGGAATGGAATGATTGAGTAATTTTTTTATTTCTTTGTCAGACTCTTTGGAAATAGCTAATAAAATTTCTTTATAGGGAGCTGTTATATCTAAAGCCGTCCTAAGTGTTTGCTTAAGATATTTTCTAGAGCATTGAGTCGCATCAATTAAGATAGAGTAATAAAATCTATTATTGTCTGGTAGAAGAGCATGTAATCCTTGAACAGTTTCTTTTAATCTATTCCATTTAAAGGATTGGTTATCCTCAAGCTCTATATTTTCCTCTAAATGTTTAGTAAATTTTTCTATATATAAAAAATGCTGCTTAAAATAAGAGAGTAAATAAGAAAAAAAGCATCTTTTTTGAAAGCCGCGTAATAAATATCTCGCTGAGACACACAAGTATGTAGTACAAATTCTACCCAATCTTTTTACTTTACTCATCATACCAGCTCACAAGGACCCTCTCTTGCTGAGAGAGTGTTTTTAATATATCGCTTACCAATAGAAACATGGAGTAAACAATACCACTTGTTAGGGAAATAAGAAAAGGATTGGTAAACCCAGAGAGAAGCCATACGCCAAAAAGACCTAAAAAAGCCAGCTTTAATCGATTAAAGGGCGGCGCAAATAGTTTGTAAGCAATGATAGCTACCGGAATCATTAAAATAATAAAGCCTAAGATTCCAAATTGCATGAGAAAAGCAATCCATTGAACCTCATAAGAATGGTGCAAATCTCCCCCTCTTACTAACTTTTCCACATATCCTCCAAGACCTTTCCCTAATAAAGGATAAATATCAAGCTCTTCCATTAAGGCGTTAATCTGATCTACGCGCACTTGATCAGACATCTGGTTATCATGGCTAAAAAAGCGCTCATAAATAAGAATTTGTACTTTTTCTATTCCTATCCAACTTAACCCTAAAATAGCGACTAGCGTGGTTAAAATCGCCATTCTGAAAAATCCTTTAAAGTTTAAGGTAAAGGCATATAAGATTATACTTATTCCCACCACCCCGTAGAGGAAACGTGAGAAACTAAGAAAGATTGCAGGCAAAGTAATTAGCAGAAATAGCCATTTAAAGTTTTTGCTTAATCCTAAGTTTAATCGATTACCTTGTAATACGAAAAGCAGTAAAAAAGGCGTGATAATATCTACTGAGGTTTGCAAGCGGGATAAGTTACCTTGAAGCATGGCCATGCTCATATAACGAACCCCTAAAAGGTCTAATAAATGAAACATGTCTATAATTTTCAAAAGGTGGAGAACGACTACTGTCACTTTAATTGTCGAGTAGGCAAAATTAGAGTAGATAATCACTTTTAGAATTTTTTCCTTAGTCGTTAAATCTTCGTGCACCAGATTCAAAGTCATGATGACAGTAGCAATAGTGATAGAGAAAATTTTAAATTGATCGAAGCCGCTATTTAACCATTCATTTTTATGCCAATGGCCAATAAACATCCAAATCAACAAAAAACTTAAGGAAATGCAAGCAAAACAGATGAGGCGAAGTTGATGCATTGTCAAACGCACTCTAAAAAAGCTATAAAAAATCATTAGACAAAAACACCCAAGAAACAACCCACTTTTAGGGGTCATCATTCCATGGTTACCGTCGGAAGGGAACGTTAAGCCTATGACGAGCATGGCAAAATAGGGCCATACCCAAAAAGAAAATTTTAATAAATTGGCATTTGCTAGCATACCTACTCTTTATAAGCATGGTTTATTGTTGATAGGTAATTTTAAGGGTAAGGAGCTGTTTTTTCCTATCACCCTAAGAAAAAATCTGCTAGGTTTCGCACCCATCCCTGCTTAAAAAACCCATGACAGTAAATTGTTTTTTTTCTCTTCATCCAAGGAAGATGAGCAAGCATTAAGAAATCTTTTAGGATCTTTTGCTGCGAGAGGCTTAGTAGCTCCTGATAGCGGTGAAAAAAAATAAAAGCCTGTTGAAATTTTTTTTCATCGGTCTGGCGCCACTTATGCAATTTTTTCTTTATATTACAAAAATTAAAAAATTTCTGAGCACCTAATGTATTTGTGGAATGTTGCCTATAGTAGAGAGTAGCCTCATTAATGACCCCTATTTGGCCGAAGGCCGAGGCGATTAAAGCTAACCACCAATCATGCATAAAAGCTTCATGGGGGATGGGCCTGGCCAGTTCGTTCATGAGACGATTGATCATTATTGTGCACCCGGTCACTACATTTTGCGTCAGTAGTCTATTTAAGCTAGAAGAATGAGGGGGGTTAAGATAAGTATAATGCCAAAAAGAGGGGTCTAGCAGATTTAAACTTTCATCTACCACGGTTAGGTCGCTATGGACAAGCAAAGGAAGTTCCCCATACTTGTTTTCCATGGCTATCATGCAAGAAAGAGATTTTTCAACTTTATTAGGCTTCCATACATCATCCTGGTCAGAAAACATCAGATAAGAAGAGGTCGAAGCTTGCATCAGCTGGGAAAAATTAGCTTTTACTCCTTGACGCTCTCTACCTTGGAAAAAGGTTATCCTATCAGGAAACTTAGAAAGAAAGCTTTCAATAATTAAGGGGGTATTATCTATGGAAGCATCATCTCTAATTAAAAGATGAATATCAGGATGAGTTTGCTTTAACAAAGACTCTATTTGCTCTGCTAAATACCTTTCCCCATTATAAGTGGCCAGAAGGATATCAACCTTCCGAGGGTTAGAAAAGCTAAGTTTTGATTCCATTATTCCGCCTTATCCACCATCTTTCCACTAAAGTCCACGGATGGCATTTTTGAAACTGATAATACAATATTTGGGCAAGATCATAAGCAAAATAATTTTTAAGGGGATTATTTATTAAATGCTCAATAATTTCTTCAAGAGGAGCGACTGCTTTTTCCCATACAAGCTGCTCCCTTAGTTCTTTAAGATTGCTTTTTATTCTTAGCGTTTCAGCTGAATCATCTATTAGCTGGCTTATCGCTAAAACTAAAGCCCGAACATCTTGTGCAGGTACAACTTTGCCAATTTTATTTTTCAAGACGAGTTCTGCAAAGACATCCCCCTCAGTAGTAATAAGGGGCAAGCCTGCCCAAATATAATCTAAGAGCCTGGTGCGAAAAGAATATTGAGTTTCCAGATGCTCAAAATGTGTGGATACCCCAATATCTGCATCCAAAAGAAAATTTTCCCGTTCTTCATAAGGTATCCACTGTTCATTAAAGAAAACAAACTGATCTTTAATTTTTAAGTCTTCCGCTAGCTTAATTGCTTTATTGGCCATACTCATGATAGGAATGCTGGCGTTAGGATGTCTGATTCCCATAAAAACCAGCTTTATATCGCTTCTTTGCTTAGAAAGCTCCTTAACTGCACGAATAAGAGTCAAAGGATCAAACCAGTTCCAAATACCTCCCCCCCATAAGAGAAGCTTATCGGAAGCTTTAATATTAAATTTTTCGCGAAAACCGCTTTTAGATTGAATAGCAGGACGGGAAGGAATCCCAAAAGGGGCGATACCTACTCGTTTATGTAACGTTTCATCTTGATCATAAATGGTAGGAGAAATTTTTTTTAAACTTAATAAAGAGCCCATCCAAAGATCTCTTTGCCGATGATTGGCGCAAATTACGGCATCAGCCATGCGTAGATTGAAATTAATGGTATGAATAATCGCACGATTAAGATGTTTTCTTACTTTAAGTGCTGAGGGCTTAAAAATTTCTAAATGCTCTAAGGGTTCAGGGTCGTAGGCATCATAGATAAGAGGAATTTTATAACGCTTAGCATGGAAGGCAAGGCTCGGGTCAATAGTTTGAGTGATGATAACATCTATCTTTTTAAACTTGATCGGACCTGTGCTTATCGTAAAGGTGGTGGAGATTTGATCAGTTTGATTAGGAACACGTAAAGTCACTTGATGGCTTTTAGCAAGTGCATGCGCAAATTCCCAATAACGGATGGCAGGGCCCGCCATCGACTTTCCCAAGGTATCTAAACAATTTAAAAGTATTCTTACCATTTAACTCGTCAGGTTTTCTTGAATTTTTTGCTCATAGGCTTTTATACATTTTTCTATAGAGCCGACCTCAATCTGGCGTCCATTCTCTAAGTAAATTCCTTTATTACAGATTTCTAATAAAGAATGGGTATTATGGCTGACAAAGATGATCGTTCTGCCACTCAACGCCAGCTCACGCATTTTTTTTATACATTTAGCTTGAAAAGGGGCATCGCCTACAGCTAATACTTCATCTAGGACCAGCACCTGAGGATCTAAGTAAGCGGCGATGGAAAATCCTAAGCGCGTGTACATCCCACTCGAATAGCGCTTGACGGGCGTGTCTAAAAATTTTTCAATCTCTGCAAATTCTACAATCTCATCAAATTTTCGAGCAATTTCACGTTTGCTCATTCCTAATATAGCCCCATTTAAAAAGACATTTTCTCTTCCTGTTAGTTCAGGATGAAAGCCTGTGCCTACTTCCAATAGGCTGGATATCTTTCCTCGAAGAAAAATTTCACCATCTGAAGGCATGATGATGCGTGATAGCAACTTGAGCAAGGTAGACTTTCCTGCCCCATTGCGGCCAATAATTCCAAATCGGTCTCCTTCTTCTATGGCTAGTGAAATGTCTTTTAAGGCCCAAAATTCTTCTGTTTGCTTTTCTTCGGCAGCTGCTGCTGCTCGGCGTATATGGCCCCCCATTCTCTTCCAAAAGCGACGTCCGTGCATAGCCAATGTCTCTACAAGAGTCGTTTGCCCTAGGGGGGGTTGATCATGAAATATCGTATACTTTTTCGAAACGTTTTTTACTTCAACGATATTTAAACTACCCATTTACAACCTATCTACAAAAGAGCGTTCCATTTTACGAAAATAAAGAAAACCGGTAATTACTAAAACAAGCGTAACAACAGTAGAAGTAGCGATGGAATAAACCAAATGAGGGTAGGTAAAACCAAAAAGAGCCCACCTAAATCCATCGATGATTCCTACCGCAGGATTCAAGCAGTATAGCCAGATCCATTGGCTAGAAATCTCGCTACTGCTGTAGCCTACAGGAGAGATAAACATGCCAATTTGAACAACAAAAGGAATTAAAAACCTACAATCTTTAAATTTTACTGTCAAAGCGGAAAGCCAAAGAGATCCTCCCTCACTTAATAGTAGGGCCAGCATAATAAAGATAGGTAAACCCATCAGTGTGGCAAAATTCAAAGGCTGAACAATAAAACAAAAAAAGAACAACAAAATCATGCCTATGAGAAAGTCTGCAAAATGTACAGCAATTTGTGCAGTAGGGATGATAATACGAGGAAAGTAAATTTTAGAGATTAAATTGGCATGATGGAGAATGCTCGTTGAGCCTTCCACAATAGCATTAGAACATAATTGCCAAGGAAGCAAACCGGCTAAAACAAAAGAAGCGTAGTTAATATTTCCCGAAGAAAGATGAGCGATTTGCCCAAACACCAGCGCAAAAATTCCCATATTGATGAGAGGGCGGATGACTGCCCAGGCTATTCCAAAAAAAGCTTCCTTGTAACGCACTAAGATATCGCGCCATGCAAAAAAATATAAAAGTTCCCGATAGTCGATTAAATCTTTAAGATATTGGGTTTGTCTTATATGGGGATTTATTCTCAGTAAAAAAGGCTTCGTAGGCTTGTTCATAAATCAAAACGACAATATTAAAAGGCATGAAAAGGCTATTTTAGACGCTTCGCTTGTTTTAATACAGTACTTTTAACAAGATCCTCTCCCCTATTATCTCCCTCTAATTCTTTGGAACTTACCTTCCGGGATCTTTGAAATCCTAGGGTGGTGGCCTGGAATGGTAGCCTGCTAAGCTGCTCCGATGTTAAGGAGTAGCCTTATAAGCAACTGTGTTTACATAGGTTGCTTTAAAAAGTTTTATCCTCGCCATCTTTTTAGCAAGGATAAAAATTTCTTATGTTGAAAGACTAGCCTTATTTATTATCTAACCCTCAAGTAAGTTTTCAGTACTTGTACCTTCCCCAAGTTTTTAAATAATTTAAAACGCTATCAAACATAGGAAAAAAATCTTCAAGTGACTGATCATGAAAATTTCTAGGATTATCGGAAACAGTGCAAATATTTTTCTTCTCAAATTTTTTTCTAGTGATTTTTTCCACGTTTTTTGGAAGATTAACGCTTATCGAAGCAAATTCACTGTTTTTTTGATAATGATCTTCTATTTTTTTTAAAAGGGACTTAACAAAATGATTAATAAGAATCTCTTTTTCTGTAGGGGAAATAGTTAAACTAATATCATAGCCGCACTCGCGCGCCGCAGCTTGAAGCGCTTCTTTTTCAAAAGCAGGTTTAATAAAGTCTTGCTTTATTTCTCTCATGATTGGATTCATCATTTACCCTTATTTTACTCGTTAGCCCTTTATTATTTACCAATATGAATATAGGTCTTTCTTAAAAATAAATAAAGTCATAAGAAAAAATTTACTATTGCAAAATTTTTCTAACATTCGGCTATATTTTGCTTCGATGCCTGTGCTGCTTGTCTCATTAAAGAAATTATATTTATTTAATTTAATAAATTTTTTCAATGAAACGGTAGGGAGGAGTTGTTTTAAAAGCCTCTAAAGAATATATAAGCATCCTCTCAGGGGTAAGCAGAGATATGGATTAGAGCGCATGCAATAGGTTTTAAAATAAAGCCAGTGCTGAATGAATACTTGCCCACATTTTCTCTAAGCCTTCTTTTAACTCTATTTTTGGGTGCCAGTTAAGAGTTTGGCTAATTAGCTTTGGAGATAAAACGCTAAAAGTAGGCTTACAGCTATCATTGAGTAAGTTGACATTAATTTTTCTTTTAGAGATTGCTTCTATGGTGTCTAAAACTTCTTTTAAAGAAGTTCCTTGGCCGGAGCCCACATTAAAGACTTGCACTAAAGCTTTTTCAGGAGGATTTTTAATGATTAAATGAAAAGCATGGGAAAGATCATCTAGATGGATGTAATCCCTTATGCTATAAAGAGAATCAATAATATTTAAGGTAGAGTTATCTATTAATTTGGAAAAAATGACCCCAATAAGTCCATTTGTGCGCGTAGAAGGAAGAAGGGCACCATAAGGGTTACTTATCCGCAATACAGTCCCCCGAATTCCATATTTTCTGCAAAATAAAGCTAAATAATTTTCTACCGCTAGTTTATTAATACTATAGCTGCTCCAAGGATGGGGAGGATCCGACTCCTGATGGGAAACTAAAGAGCTTTTTTGATACATATTTCCTCCACTACTTGCAAAAATAATATGACCTTGAGGATTAGCTTGGGCATAGGCCTCAAAAAGGGTAAGAGAAGATAAAAGATTATGAGAAATATCAGAAAAAATATCTTCATCGGAGGTCCATGGATTGTTCACCCAAGCTAAATGGATCAACACGTCGGCCTGCTGGACAAAATTATTGATATCTACAGGATTGTTTAGATTTCCTATAAACTGCTGTTGAGAAGGGATGGTAGAGATAGGTTGACGAACAAGGCGTTTATGAGGGAAAGGAAGAGAATTACAAAGGTGATTTCCTATAAAACCTGTACTGCCCGTAATTGCGATCATAGGCGCTCATTTAAAATAGTTGATTTTATAAGACATTCATTGAATGATTTGCTTTTTAACGATATTTCTTCTTTAATTTTTGAGATAGTTATTTCTAATGAAAATTTCTCATTAAAGGTTTTCTGGGCATTGACCGCTAATTGGCGTGTTCGCAAAGGATGATTAATAGCCTCCACTAAAGCCTTTTCTAAAGCTTGAGCACTAAAAGAGCGACATAAATAGCCGGAATAATTATGCACAATAGCTTCCGAACACCCATTCACATCGGTAGAAATAATAGGAACACCTAAAGACATGGCCTGCAAAAGAGATAAGGGCAAACACTCTAATACAGAAGATTGGATAAATAGGTCTGCCTCATGGTAAAAGAAATCCAATTGATGGATATCGATACAAGAAATAAGATGAATGCGTTCTTGCAGATTAGCGCTAAGAATCTTTAAAATGATGTCTTGATTATAACTATCTAAAGAGTCGGGTAAACCTACTAGGGTCAGACTCACATCCTCAGGGATTAACCCTTTTTTTATACAGGCAATAAAGGCATCCACAAGTAAATGAAAACCTTTCCTAGGAGTGCTAAACCCTATAGAAAGAAGGTTCTTGATAGGCTTATGAGAAGCTAACGGTAAACATCCTCCTTTTAATCCACTCCAATATAATACTTTTCCTGAGACATTTAGGATGCTGTTCCAAATATTCTTCGTGCTTTCCGATCCGAACCAAAAATTGAATCTTTTTTTATAACTTACCCTCTTTAATAAGTAAAAAGCTAGGTTGGTTTTAAGATAAATAGTAGGAGAAAAGGATTCATGGATATACCAGTAAATCTTTTTAAAAGGAGCAAACAGCAAAAGGGGTAGCACAAGAGCAGAGCTGGCTGCACTGTTAACAATAACAGTGGAGGAAGCCCTTAGGTTTAAATAAAGAGTGACCCAAATGAGTGCCCATAGACGCTTCCATTTTCCGATAGGTTCATCCCACTTTAAGCCGCCTGCAGGAATTATATAAAGAGGAATCTTTAATTTTTCATATTCATTTTTCAAAGAACCTTCGTGCATGGAGATGACAGAAACTTTGTAGCCTTGGCCTTTAAGAGAGATAGCAAGATCTAACACTAGCTTAGATCCTCCTCCTCCCGGCGCTAAATCGTGTGTAATAAGGGTGAACTTCTCAAATTTTCTACTATAATGAGAAAAATTATTGTTGAAATCTACCGAAGAGCTATCAAATTTGGTAATCTTGGGCGTACAGATAAACCGAGCCAAAATGCTTCCCAAATTTATCGCATTTTTGGCTTTGAGAAATGCTTTAGATCCTTCATAAGGAGAAGGAGCATTTTTATTTAAAGGAGCAGAACGAGTGACCGTCACAAAATAATTGAGATAAATCTCTTCACGCTCCTTTTGGCTAAGCCTGATCTCTTCCTGGGAAGCTTTCTCCTCTATATAGCGAGAGCAATAAAGATTTTCACTTAAAAAGCTAATCTCATAATTTATAAGAGAGCGAACAATATAATCCAAACTGCCTTGATATTTATACTCTCTATAAGCACCTACGCTTGTGTGAAGCTCTTGTGAAAAAAACATATTACCGTAGGTCATGGCAAGATTAAAAGTCATAAAAGCTTCTTCAATATGTTCAAGTTGGATAACTTCAAACATTTTTTCTTCATAGATTCTTTTTTGAGAAGCATCAAAGCAATGTCGCCGGCTATCTTGATCTACTAAATCTACGCGTGTAAAGATAAAATGCATTTGAGAAGCGATAGCTTTGTCTACCAGCCTTTTTATCCTATTAGGCGCAAAATAGTCTTGAGGAGAGAGAAAAGTTAAATAATCTCCTTGAGCAATTCCTAAACCTCTGTTGATAGCTTCAGCAAGAGTTTGAAAATTTTCTTGAAGGTAAATGCATTTATATTTTGTAGATTTTATAAAATCTTGAATGATAGAAGAGGAAGGAAGAGTAAAATGGCTGTCTAAAAGAATAACTTCCAGAGAAGTATATGTCTGTGCAGCTACTGAGATTAAGGCAGCCTCTAAATAGTCGTAAGGGCCGCAAATAGGAATGATTAAAGACACCAAAGGAGTTTTCATAGAGTAAATTTTATTTAAACTTTACAGTGTACTATTACGGACAAGCACCTGTTTTATCAGCTTGCCACGTTCGTGTCAACCGGTGGCACTATTTCCCCTATATTCTTACGAATAATTTTTAAATGCTTTTTCCTATTAACATTGCTTAGAGAGTTATCTAGCCCTTCTTGATGCTGATCCATTCATTAGTCATAATTATTAAAATTTTTAATTAAATCATCATGCTCTAGATTATATCCTTTTTCTATCTCTAGCACAGATTCTATAGGCTGGCCCCACTTTAGCCGGCGAGCAAGCTTAGTGTTAATTAAAAAGCTTTTATCCCGGCACCAATAATGATTAATTCTAAAAATGTTAACACTGTTTTTCGCTGTAAAAGCACCAAGGACAAGCTCTTTGTTTTCATTCACGGCAAATTTATTAGTAGAGTAGATAAAACTATGAGGATTCATGATATCTACCACATAGGCAGGCTTAACAATAGATTTAACATGCAAATCACCATCTACTGCTCCTCTACGCACTAATAGATCGGTCAATTTTTGCCCTTCAGGAATGTAGTCTACGTTACTTGTTCCATACATTACCCAATTGGCTACCACGCCAGCAAATTCTTCATAATTCCTTAAAGCTTTTCTCAAATTTTTGTAAGGCAGTGTAAAAAGAAATTCATCAGTATCAATGATGGCGCACCATTTAGATTCCTTGGTGATTTTTTTCAAGCAGTGCATGTAAGCTTGAGTTTGAATGCTATTCCACTCGATAACGTTTTGGCTACCATAATTCCATTCTATTACCTCAATAAATCCTTCCCTTTCATATTGATCTAGATAAGGTTTCCATACGTTGACAGGTCCATTATTATATAAATAAAAATGTTGGACACCTTGATGCTTATGAAATTCGATCCATTCAGGCATATAAGGAAGATCATCTTCCATAAAAATGGCACAACTTGATAATTCATATTTATAGCCGGCATTTAGGGTCTGTAAGATTAAGAGCCACCCAAAGAAGATTAAAAAACGCCTCATAAGTTTCTGATTTCCTCGCCTTTTCTTACTACTACTGTAAATCCATTGCCTACTTTGTCATCGATGTCTTGGACAGCTACTACCTCCCAGCCATAATGCTTGCATATATCTAGCATGTCTTGAGTAACCCAAACTGACCAATGATGATGATCATCATCTTCAGGAGCAGTTAAATGTTCATGACGATAGATAATTTCCTCTAAAGAAGTACGTGGTCTATTTTTATCAAAAGTCCGCTCTTTATGAGGAATAATCATATAGACATATCCTCCCGGCTTTACGACGCGCAGCCATTCCTTGATAGCTTTTATAGGATCAAAAAAATGCTCAATGACATGAGAATTGATCACAAAGTCAAATGCATTATCCTTAAAAGGGAGATTATCTCCGCTTGCCACTATATCAACTTTCAAGGCATGCCCTGCTGTCTTTTCCTCTGCTCTTTTGAAAGGTGTGGAAAGCTCGTCACAATAATCGACATTAAGAGTTTTCAATCCAAAAGGGTTATGGGCAGAACCTCCAATTTCAATTCCTCTTAGCCCATCTAGTAATTTGTGAGCTAAAGCGCTTTCTTGAAAAGCATTTCTACTATGAAAGGTATGATTGAATCCACCAGCTCTCACACTTTCTTTAGAAGGAAGAACAAGTAAGGATCGAATGGTGTTTGATCTGAGGCCTACAAAAAAAGTAAACCAACAGACAGCCACTAAAAATACTATCCATTTCACATGCTGCATGATTATTTCCTTTATGGGCACAAGTTATAAGGGTTAAAACACTTTATATTTTCTATAAAAAACTTGTCTACTGGATTTCTTAAGTTTAAAACCTCTACATTCTTGGCAGGATAAAAAAATTTATAAATATTTAAGAGACGGGTGTTTTTGATTTGCTGAAAAGTTGTGCTTATTTATATTTTCAAGTTTTAACTTTTGTCAGCTATAGCATTTGGCTAGGCTCTAACCATCGAGGATTTTACCTTCTTTAGTTGTACCTCATAAAAACACAAAAAGAAGGCTTCTTAAAGGGAAGAGCTGTACTCCTACTTGGTACCCTATCGCTTTAAGCATTATTAGGTAACGTAAAAGCAAGCCTTAGAACATCTCTGGAAGGGAATTTAGCAAGCTATAAAAAATTGACTATTAAAAGTTTTAAGATGCTTGGCATATTAAAGCTTAAATATCTAGTCCTTTAGAGTAATGACTAGTAAAAAAAGTAACAATAGCTCTATTACAAAAATCTTTTGAAGGATTTTTTATAACTTTTACACCTTATAAGTTCAATAGTTGGTAATAAACACACCTGCCAGGATATTTTAACAAAATCAAAGAAAATAGAATAATTTAACGATTCCCTCTTTCATCTTAGGGAAGCCTCTTTTTTTCATGCTAGCTTTTCACAAGTTTACCGGCTAACTTGTTACGTTAAAAAAGAAAGTAAGCTTAGGTATATGTTTGAAAGTAAGCCGTCACGGGGTATCAATTATTTCCTGATAAATAAAGTAATTTGTAGAGTTTATATTTGCTTAATCATATATTAACCTCTTTCGAAATCCGACGATTGACAGGGGTCAAGCGTACCACCTTTGATAAAATGGTGCAAATTTTACAGCAAGCCGATAAAGCCAAGAAGATTAAAGGTGGGCGTAAATATAAACTAAGTCTAGAAGACATGTTGTTGATGGCCTTGGAATATATGCGCGAATATAGGACCTATTTTCATATTAGCCAAAGCTATGGAGTTAGTGAAAGCTCAGCTTATAAAGCGGTGAAATGGATTGAAGATACGTTAATCAAGCATCCAGAAGAAACAGGTAAGATTATAGCAGGATATTTTACAATGCGCGACTTTATGAGCAGCACTTATCAAAGTAATATTATTAGGATTTGATGGTTTGCATAGGTTATGCGGAGCTTGATCTGACTATTTTTATGAAACTCTTTTTGTTTTCCATCTATTGCCCATTTTTATAGAAATAGTTACTTCTAAGTACTCTTGTAGGATACCATTCCTTATAAGAACCGCTGCCTTATTTTCTCGGCGATATCTTTCAAAGGATTTTCTGCTAATTCAAGCTGATACAGCTCAGACAGCTGCCCAACTTCCACAGGCAGGCTGGTGAGCTGGTTTTGGCTTAAGTAAAGCCGTGTCAGCTCAGCTCACCCCAATTTAAAAAGCACTTACAACCATTCTACAATTGAAAACGCTGCCTTATTTTTTCTGGAATATCTTTCAAAGGATTTTCCGCTAATTCAAGCTCGATAAGCTGAGACAGCTGCCCAATTTCTGCAGGCAGAGCGGTGAGCTGGTTTTGATTTAAGTAAAGCCGTGTCAGCTGAGACAATTGACCTATTTCTGCAGGCA
>NZ_JRXI01000192.1:0-4660 GCF_000813645.1 Neochlamydia sp. TUME1
GTTCTAAGCATTTAGGAGCAGCCACAGCTTTTGGGGATTAAGGGACGCGGCTATTTTGGTTTTGCTAAAAGAATGAGATTGATTCTTTGCCTTATTTGAGAAAAACGGCTCTTTTTGGTGCTTTGTTTTAATTTTTCTACTAGACTTCTTTCGAAACTGTAATAAAATGCAAATTTTAGTAAGATGGTGACTCAATATTTAAAGGAGGCACCATGAAGTTTGATAAGATAGAGAAATTAGATGATGAGCGATTTCGACGATTGACAGGGGTAAAGCGTACTACCTTTGATAAGATGGTGCAAATTTTACAGGAAGCCGATAAGGCCAAGAAGATTAAAGGGGGGCGTAAATATAAACTAAGTCTAGAAGACATGTTGTTGATGGCATTGGAATATATGCGCGAATATAAGACCTATTTCCATATTAGCCAAAGCTATGGAGTTAGTGAAAGCTCAGCCTATAAAGCGGTGAAATGGATTGAAGATACGTTAATCAAGCATCCAGAAGAAACAGATAAGATTATAGCAGGATATTTCACAATGCGCGACTTTATGAGCAGCACTTATCAAGGCAATATCATTAGGATTTGATGGTTTGCATAGGTTATGCGAAGCTTGGTCTGGCTATTTTTATGAAACTCTTTTTGTTTTCCATCTATTGCCCATTTTTATAGAAATAGTTACTTCTAAGTACTCTTGTAGGATACCATTCCTTATAGGAACCGCTGCCTTATTTTCTCGGCGATATCTTTCAAAGGATTTTCCGCTAATTCAAGCGTTTGCAGCTTAGACAGCCGCCCGATTTCTGCAGGAAGACTAGTGAGCTGATTCTGGTTTAAGATAAGCCATTGCAGCTGAAACAGTTGCCCAATATCTGCAGGAAGGCTGATGAGCTGGTTCTGATTTAAGTAAAGCTTTTGCAGCTGAGACAGTTGCCCAATCTCTGTAGGCAGAGCGGTGAGCTGGTTATGGCTTAAATCAAGCCATTGCAACTGAGACAACTGCCCTATTTCTGTAGGAAGACTGGTGAGCTGGTTCTGGTTTAAGTAAAGCCCTTTCAGCTGAGACAACTGCCGGATCCCTGTAGGAAGGCTGGTGAGCTGGTTTTGAGTTAAGTAAAGCCCTCTCAGCTGAGACAGTTGCCCAATCTCTGTAGGCAGAGCGGTGAGCTGGTTTTGATTTAAGTAAAGCCATTGCAGCTGAGACAACTGCCCTATTTCTGCGGGAAGGCTGGTGAGCTGGTTTTGATTTAATTCAAGCCATTGCAGCTGAGACAGCTGGCCGATTTCTGCAGGAAGACTAGTGAGCTGGTTTCCTCTTAAGTTAAGCGTTTGCAGCTGAGACAGTTGCCAAATTTCTGCAGGAAGACTGGCGACCTGGTTTTGGCTTAAATCAAGCTTTTGTAACTGAGGCAATTGCCCAATTTCTGCAGGAAGGCTGGTGAGCTGGTTTTGATTTAAGTAAAGATGTTGCAGCTGTCTCAGCTGCCCGATTTCTGCAGGAAGGCTGGTGAGCTGGTTTTGATTTAATTCAAGCCATCGTAGCTTAGACAACTGCCCGATTTCTGCAGGAAGACTGATGATCTGGTTTTTGCTTAAGTGAAGCTCTTGCAGCTGAGACAATTGCCCGATTTCTGCGGGCAGAGCGGTGAGCTGGTTTTGGCTTAATTGAAGCCATTGTAGCTGAGACAATTGAACTATTTCTGCAGGAAGGCTGGTGATCTGGTTTTGATTTAAGTAAAGCCCTTGCAGCTGAGACAATTGACCTATTTCTACAGGCAAAGCGGTGAGCTGGTTTTGATTTAACTCAAGCCATTCCAACTGAGACAGCTGCCCTATTTCTGCAGGCAGAGCGGTGAGCTGGTTTTGATTTAAGTAAAGCCATTGCAGCTGAGATAACTGGCCTATTTCTGGGGGTAAGTAAGCCAAGCCTGCTTCAGCTAAATCTAAATCCGTGATGTTTTTACAATTTTCTTCAATCCAATCTCTAAGAAGCTCTCCTTTTTTTTGTAGAGGCAAGTGCTTAATTTCTTCTCGGCTCAAGTATTCTTCCCCAGCAGGAAGTTTTTTCCAAAGTAAAAGGCGATTAATATTTAAGAGATAAGAAGAGTAATTAGCCAGAGTTAAGCCTCTTTTTTCTTCTGTTTTCTCTTTAAATTCTAAAAGAGAAATAGATTTAGCTAAGGTAAAAACTTGTTTAAAAACTTGATAAACTTTTTCAGTAGAGGTAAGTCCAGGATTGAGTTGATAAACTTTAGCTAACATAAGAGTTCGCTGGGTAGTGGCCTTCCCCTTGGGGAAATGAAGCTGTGCTATTTTTTTATAAAGAGAAGGCATCAATTCAGAAGCCAGCAGATGATGCCATCTTTTACAGACGCTAAATAAGGAAGGAACTAAGCAAGCCTCTAAGATAGGGAGCAGCAATTCATTGGGCAAGCTTTCAATAGATGCCGGAGAGATAGGATGCATTTTATTTCCCTGGGTAGTGATGACTTTTTTAGCATTTTTATTTTTCAAAGGCAATATAAAAAAATTAAAAAAGCAAGTCAAGCCAATTCGTATCCTTATCAATGAAAAACAACTCACAAATGATCTATCAGCGCTTTTGTTTCAAATAGATTCAAGGAAAGGGCGGAGACCTTCCAGGCATTTAGGAGCAGCCACAGGTTTTGGAGATTAAGTGAGCGGCAATTTTGGTTTGGCTAAAAGAATGAGATTGATTCCTTGCCTTGTTTGAGAAAAACGGCTCTTTAGGGTGCCTTGTTTTAATTCTTCCCCCGCATGATGGAATACAATACGTCTAGCTTCTTCCTGTCAAGAAAGGTTGTTCTCCCAACTATAGCAATCTGCAGAAAAAGGGAAAAACTTCTTGTCGTTATAAATGTGTAGGTTAGCTTAAGCTCACTTAGTTGCCGGAAGAAAAGCTGATTACTTGTTTAAAGATAAGATGGCTAAAAGTTTTTTATTTCACTTTAGCTCACTTCAATTTAAAAAACATTCACAACCATTCTACAATTGAAAACGCAGCCTTATTCTTTCTGCAATATCTTTCAAAGGATTTTCCGCTAATTTAAGCGTGTGCAGCTTAGACAGCTGCCCGATTTCTGTAGGCAGAGCGGTGAGCTGGTTTTGGCTTAAGTAAAGCCGTGTCAGCTCAGCTCACCCCAATTTAAAAAGCACTTACAACCATTCTACAATTGAAAACGCTCCCTTATTTTTTCTGAAATATCTTCCAAAGGATTTTCCGCTAATTCAAGCTCGATAAGCTGAGACAACTGCCCAATTTCTGCAGGCAGGCTGGTGAGCTGGTTTTGATTTAATTCAAGCGTTTGCAGCTGAGACAATTGACCTATTCTTGCAGGAAGACTAGTGAGCTGGTTTTGATTTAAGTAAAGCACTCGTAGTTGAGACAGCTGCCCGATTTGTGCAGGCAGAGCGGTGAGCTGGTTTTGGCTTAAGTAAAGCCGTGTCAGCTCAGCTCACCCCAATTTAAAAAGCACTTACAACCATTCTACAATTGAAAACGCTGCCTTATTTTTTCTGGAATATCTTTCAAAGGATTTTCCGCTAATTCAAACTCGATAAGCTGAGACAGCTGCCCAATTTCTGCAGGCAGAGCGGTGAGCTGGTTTTGATTTAAGTGAAGCCCTTGCAGCTGAGACAATTGCCCAATTTCTGCAGGAAGGCTTGTGAGCTGGTTTTGATTTAATTCAAGCGTGTGCAGCTCAGACAATTGCCCGATTTCTGCAGGCAGGGCGGTGAGCTGGTTTTGATTTAAGTAAAGCACTTGTAGTTGAGACAGTTGCCCAATTTCTGCAGGAAGGCTGGTGAGCTGGTTTTGATTTAAGTAAAGCCATTGCAGCTGAGGCAGCCGCCCGATTTCTGCAGGAAGACTGGTGAGCTGGTTTTGATTTAATTCAAGCGATTGCAGCTGAGACAATTGACCGATTTCTGCAGGCAGAGCGGTGAGCTGGTTTTGATTTAAGTGAAGCGCTCGAAGCTGAGACAGCTGCCCTATTTCTGCAGGCAGAGCGGTGAGCTGGTTTTGATTTAAGTTAAGCAGTAGCAGATTAGACAACTGGCCGATTGCTGCAGGCAGAGGAGCTATGAGCTCGTTTTGGTTTAACTTAAGCACTTGCAGCTTAGACAGCTGCCCAATTTCTGCAGGAAGGCTGGTGAGCTGGTTTTGATTTAAGTAAAGCCGTATCAGCTGAGACAATTGGCCTATTTCTGAGGCTAAGTAAGTCAAACCTGCTTTAGATAAATCTAAAGCCATGATGTTTTTATAATTTTCTTCAATCCACTCTCTAAATAGCTCTCCTTTTTTTCCTAAAGGCAAGTACTTAGTTTCTTCTCGGCTCAGGTATTCTTCCCCACCAGGAAGTTTTTTCCAAAGTAAAAGGCGATTAACATTTAAGAGATCAGAAGAGTAATTAGCCAGAGTAAAATACCTTTTCTCTTCTGTTTTCTCTTTAAATTCCAAAGGAGAAATAGATTTAGCTAAGGTAAAAACTTGTTTAAAAACTTGATAAACTTTTTCAGTAGAGGTAAGTCCAGGATTGAGTTGATAAACTTTAGCTAACATAAGAGTTCGCTGGGTAGTGGTATTCCCCCTGGGGAAATGAAGATGTGCTATTTTTTTATAAAGAGAAGGCATCGTTT
>NZ_JRXI01000193.1:0-7148 GCF_000813645.1 Neochlamydia sp. TUME1
CCCTGGGTAGTGATGACTTTTTTAGCATTTTTATTTTTCAAAGGCAATATAAAAAAATTAAAAAAGCAAGTCAAACCAATTCGTATTCTTATCAATGAAAAACAACTCACAAATGATCCATCAGCGCTTTTGTTTCAAATAGATTCAAGGAAAGGGCGGAGACCTTCCAGGCATTTAGGAGCAGCCACAGGTTTTGGAGATTAAGTGACGCGGCAATTTTGGTTTGGCTAAAAGAATGAAATTGATTCTTTCTAACGAGGACAAAAAAGCAAATCAAAGTTTATCAAGAGAAAGAGTTGCCAATGAAAATGTCATTGGCCTCCTTAAGCGATTTAAAAACATAGCAGATCGCTATAGAAATAGACGTAAAAGATTTGCACTTCGCTTCGACTTAATTGCAGCAATCTATAACTGGGAATTGAATATGTGAGTTTCGAAAAAGGCCTATTGAATAGTATGCAACCTTCATACGAACAGCTAGTTAGAAAAAATACAAAGCTAAGAGCTGAAAATGCGCAGTTAAAAGCCGTGGATAAATAGATCGAAAAAGATAATCATTAAGCTTGAAGCGCGTATTGTCCAGTTGGAGGCTTAAGCTTAATCAAAATTCCAGGAATAGCTCCAAGTCGCCATCCACTGATCAAAAAGCTAATCGTTACCTTACACCTACATCGGAAAAATGATTGCTTCTTGACTCGACGCTTCTTTTTTTAGCTTAGCTATTTTGCTTGCATGCTTTTGGGTAATCAATCTAACCATGGAAGAAGAAGCTTCAATTCCATAATGCTCCTTCATCTTTTCCCCTAATTTTCTAAACGCAATATCTGCTCCAAAGTCGGTTATTGCTCGCTCTAATGGTAAAAAACACCCTCTACATCTAACCTTGGAAGTCAAGGAAAATGGTCTAATCAATATTCCTGCTTGTAGAAAGCATCTCTCTTCCATATCTAATATCCCAAAAGTTGTATGCCAACTTAGTTTTTTTTGAGTGCAGCCTTAATTTCATTTCCTGAGCCTTGGCTTCTTGTTCATTTACTTGATGCTTTGCCCAATCCTCAAGGCATTTTTTCCCTAAGCCTCTAACTTCGGGAATAAGAGCAAATTCAGCATCATCCGCCACTTCTATTCCTTTAATTCCTTCGGTAATATCTAATAATTCTCTAATGGATTCTAATAAGTTGGGATGATTTTTTAATCGATTTACTACATTATTAACTTCTTCTTCGTTAAGCATATGCAACCTCCTATTGCCACGCTTTCAGTATGTATTAATCCTTCCTTATCTTGCCAACACTTTTAATTACACCCTCTACCGGAAAATATAGCAATATTTCCTTGACGAAATAAAGAAAGCTCATTTAAAAGTCTAAATTTGTTTTTTAACAAAACTATTTGTGATTTAACTCTCTCTTCTAAGGAATAAAATTATGCAAATGTCCTCCCCTCTAGACTATAATTGTTCCCGCCTCATCATTCACTACGATGCTTCTTTAGATCAGGTGAGCAGCGAGATGGCAAGGATTAAAAGGGAAGTCTATCGCTTAAGAGGAATCATAGGAGCTTTTGATGAGACGATGCAGGATAGTGCTGCTTTGACAACGGGTGTGATGGATGCCTATTTACAAGAGCTAAAGAAATTAGAGCCCAACTCCTTTTAAATTATTCTACCTAAATATTAATAGTAGTTATAAAGCAATCGAAAAATTAGAGAATTTATATGCAAGCAACTCCCAGCTTAGGCCTGCCGCCTCGTATTTTTTATCAAGAGCCCCCACTAGAAACAGAAGGTAGTGTGAGCCTGTTATCTGTTTCTCCAGTTATTGAGGAAGACAAAGGCTCTCCTTCCCCATCTCCTCTTAATGCCTCTATATTCTCAGCCAAAGGCACGCCTGAGGAAAAGCTTTTAATGCAGCGCCTGACAGCCTATTTAGGTAGAGAAAAAGATTTATTAGGAGAAACTCTGGCTCACCTCCAAGCTGAAAGTTCTCTTTATACCTCCGAGGAAAAAAGTAAACTAACAAAGCTTTTGCCTACTCTGAAGCTACCTTGGTTTATAGTCACAGAAGAGCAAAGAAAGGAAATAGTAGAACAGGGGATAAGCGTAGCTTCATATCCACGCTTACAACCTTTTCATAAAGTCTTAGCTAATATTGTAGATACTATAGCCTCAATTACAACTTCCTCCTTTAAAGACAAGCTAAAAATCATAGAGGCCTATTATACTAACTTTATAACTCAGCTCCTTGAGGCCTCTAGCTTAAGAGAGCGAGGGGCTTTGCTAGCCTTGAAAGCCCAAGTCTGTGGGGATTCCGTGGGTTTTCTTCTCCTTGATATAAACAAAGCGCGCGCTATGCTTTCTATCGATGAGTTAGGCCTGCCTTGCCGCACCAATACCCATGGCAGGCATGCCGTCGCTTCTTTAGAAGGCTTACACTGTAAAGCTAATCCTACGGCTGCTGTGGTCTCTGATTATCTAAACCCTGCTTGGGAATATGCGGCTACTTCTTTAACTCAAGCTTTTTCTCCCACCTCTTTAATTGCAGCCCCTACCTCTTTCCTTAAAATCTCCAACGTCTTAACCTTCAACTGGCAAGCCTCTTTGGATCAGGAGGCCAAAAAAGCTTTTAAACAGCAATTATGGCAGGGCAAGACCTCTCAACAAATCTTCAAAGATCAGCCTGAGCTTAAAGAGAAATTATGCAAGGCTGCTTATTTGGAAGCCCGTACAGTACAGGTAGGCTATACCATCGGGCATGCTAATGAAAGTACACACCCTCAAGCTATTTTGTTAGCTGACCTTATTAGCGTTTTAGAAATGTTTGATTTATTGTGTGATGAACGCTTACTGACGGCAGAAGAGGTTATTGAAAGCTGGCCCTTTCTTTTAAAAGAAGTGCATAAGTCTTATCCTTCTAATCCTCACGAGCTTTTTCGCGCGTATAGAGCCTGGATGGAGCAGCTGCCTGAGGAGCAGCTTTTAAACGAATTTTCTTCTAAGGGAGAGTTTAGCCTAAAATCTGAAGAGCAAGGCTTACGTGCTTTTCATGAAGACTATTTGAAAAGTAAAGAAGAAAATAATTTTTGGCAGCTATTAGCCCTATTAAAGTTACATCCTAAGCTAGCTTCAAAAGCTTCTTTAGCCTCTTTAATCGACCTACCTTTAGCTTTACGCTGGATCGCTAAGCTTTTTCCAGGAAAGTCTATAGGAGAGCTTTTTTGCCTTATCCCTCCTTTACTAAAAAAAATTGATAAAGAAGCGTTTAGCAGCCTAGTCATCGCTAGCCTCCTTATTCTCCCTAATGATGGTAAGGCCGATAACTACATTATAGAGCTTATTTGGAAAGATCAAGAGATAGAAAGCTTAAGGCTGGCCTGCATTGATAATGACCGCGCTTTTGAGCCTGCTATTATCCCAGCAAAACAAGGACATGGCATTCATTTAAAATGCCTGCCTTTATTGCTTAAAGGATGCATGAGCCAACCGATCGCTAACTCAGTTAAAGAATTCATTTTGAATTTAAACCCGCGTGATTTTTTGCTACAATGGATCCAGCAATTAGACCGAAGAAACCAGCAGTACCAAAGGCTTATTCATCAAAAAAACTTAACGAAAGAAGATTTTTTAGATGAAGCAGCCGATCAAAAGCTAGATATTCCCCTTTTACTGCCTAAAGGATTATTGTCTACATTGTTTACAAAATTGCAACTCCTGCAAGATAAGCTTAAACAAGATCATGTGACGCATTATGACCTTTTTCAAGCTTTAGAGCCAACTGCTTTTGCCTGCTATCAAGTATTAATGCAAAGACATGCTAATCCTTTAGATGCGCTGCTAGCCCTGCATCGTCAACGCACAAACGTGGAAGCTCTCCTAGAACCTACCATTTTAACTGCAATGGATACTCTCCCCTTTTTGGTGCCTTTAGAAAAAGAAGCTAGCGACTTTCTAGCAGCCCTTAACTGGTCAGCCCCTATTCCTGTCTTGCTTGATCCCCTGAAGATAGTCAGTGCTCTCTCCTTCTGCCCTCGTCTTCCTCTTTCTTTGATGCAAAAGCAGAATTTTTTGCTGATTGCTATCCAACTAGGCAAAGCCTCATTAGTTAAGTTGGCCCTGCAATTAGGAGCTAAAACTAACCAGGCCGATGAAGCTGGACAAACAGCTTTGCATAAACTAATGCGCGCCTATGATTCACCTCACTTAGATGAAGGGCAAGTGTTTTCCATTGCTGATCTTTTGCTAGCCCAAGAAGATACTGACCCTAATGCTGTCGATGATCAGCATTCTCCTCCTCTTTTTCCCCTCATTAATCGTGCTATCCATGCTCCCACCCGCTTTTCTTTTTTATTAGCCAAGCTGGTTAGCAGGGGAGTAGATTTAGAATACCCTGATCACTTTCATCAAGGAAGGACGCCCTTAGAAAAAGCCATCGCTGATAACAACTTGTTGATATTTATCGAGCTAGCTAAAAAAGGAGCAGGCGTTAAAACGCATCCGGCTAGAATTTTAGAATTTGCTAAAATGCATGCGCAAAACTCTGAGCTTGGAAAAGCTTTGCATCTTCTAGAAGCTCAATTGCCAGCCTTTGCTTACCTGCGCTCTCTTGCATTATTTACCCTACCACCCACTGGCCAAGGCTTTGAATGGGAAGGAGTAGACTCAGGTCGAGCCAAATTACACCCTCTAGTCATGCAACAGCTTCCATTAAATGCAGCCTTAGATTTTATTAAGCCTCCTCGCACCCATGGACGCAGTGCAGTCGTAGCAGTAAGTTATCTACATCGCAAATTGCATTTTAAACCTCACCCTGAGATGGCAGGCAGGGAATATGCAGTAGGAAGTCTACATCGTGTGCTCATTGGACATGGCACACCGGAAACCGAGCTATTTAAATGCTATAATGCCCGTCGCAACGCTTACCCTCTATTAGTTTCGGAAACAAGTGAAGGACAAAACTTAGATGACGCCTTAAAAGCAGGCAATACATTAGCTAATTTAGACTTACACCGAGTGCATAATATGATGCTCCTAGCTATGCTAGTTAACCCAGAAGACGGCAAGCCTGACAACTACATCTTGCAATCTTTTATCAATCATCAAGGCGAGCAGAAAGAACAGCTAGTTTGTGTCGATAATGATCATGCTTTGATTCCTTCTTTTTCAACAGAAGGAAAGTTGCAGGTCAAATGCATCCTATTTTGCTTAAACCAAATGCAAGAAGCTCTTCATCCTAAAACGAGAGAACGCTTTTTGCAAATTGATCCATTAGAAATATTACGCGCTTGGTTAGCAAACTTGGACATACAACAGCAGCGCTATACCAAACTCTTTACCGAAGAAGAGCGCGACTTTGCCTATGCTTACCATAAGCAAAACCCTGTAATTTCTATTCTCTTACCACCTAGGACGGTAGCCAAGATTTATCAAAAGCTTACCCGCCTGCAAAGGGCTTTAGATAATAATCTTGATCTGACCCCTCTAGAGCTTTTAATCCGCTTAGACCCTCCTTTAGGAAAATATTACGAGCACCTTTTACAAGATACTAGCGCCCCACTCTATAGCCGTTTTTTAAAAGGGCCCGGGCAATTTTATGAGAAAAGCCTTCATGGCCTAGTAACCTCAAGTACCAGTCACTCGCTTCTAAAATCCAGTAATATGCCTACTAAAGATTTAGTTAAGCATGAAGAACGCTATATCCCTAAAGAAGCATTAAAGGAGCTGCAGACTTTAATGAGTCAAAGCCATCCTAACTATCTCCGTGCCGTTGCTGCGTCCATACAAAAAGGAAATATTGCACCTTTTCATGAGCTTTTGACTGACGACTTGCGTGAAAATGCCCTAGCATTCATAAATATTTCTCAGCAAAAGCAAGAACTTGCTCTGCTAAAAGCCATGACCTCCTCCTCTTTTGAGACTTTATCCTTAAATCACTGCCAATCTTTAACGGAGACCCTTTTAAAAAACCTAATCGTAGCTTCTGCTGCTCTTAACAAGCTAGATGCTAGCCATTGCTCCTCTTTAAAGTCTTTTTCTTTCCCCGAATTATCTTGTTTAACTCATCTTAACCTCTCTAACTGCCCTCATCTTTATAAGCTTAGCTTAAAAGCCCCTAAGCTACGTTTCCTTATTTTAAAAAAAAATCAAGCCTTGACCTCGCTACAGTTAAACGCTCCTCTTTTAGAGGAACTCGAGCTAGAGGGGTGCCTAAGTCTTTCGGCAAAGCAAATTCAAGCTTTAGTTAAAAGCTGCCCCCATCTCAGGCGTATAACTTTGGCTGGCTGTGATCTTTCTTCTTTGCCTTATTATAAGCTTATCCATCAACACCCTTTACTTATTCGATATAACCTAGAAAATTTCTCTTCTCAAGTCATGGAGCAGCTTCAAGGACTACTTAATAATTCTCTTAATAGATGGTGTGCTAAAGGACAAAGACTACTATACGAGGAGTTCAGCGCTTTACTAGATGGGCTTAAAATAAATAAATCACTTGTTCACCTAAGTCTTGAAGGAGGGGCAATAGATAATGAAGGCAGTATCGCTTTAGCTAAAGCTCTAAAAACCAATACTTCGCTTACTAAACTACGCCTTTCAGGCGATCAGATAAGGAAGGAAGGCGCTAGCGCTTTAGGCAAAGTCCTAGAAATTAATGCCTCAATCACTAAACTAGACCTTTCATGGAATGAGATAGGCAAGGAAGGGGCTAGCGCTTTAGGCAAAGCCCTCGAAACCAATACTTCGCTCACTGAGCTAAATCTTGATATGAATAAGATAGACAATGAAGGTGCTAGCGCTTTAGCTAAAGCATTAAAGAGTAATGCCTCGTTCACTAAGCTAAATCTTAATAACAATAAGATAGGCAAGGAGGGCGCTAGCGCTTTAAGCAAAGCCCTCGAAACCAATAATTCGCTCACTGTATTAGAGCTTTATAACGATAGGATAGGCTATGAAGGTGCTAGGGCTTTAGCTAAAGCCCTCGAAACCAATACTTCGCTTACTGAACTAGACCTTTCAGGGAATGAGATAGGCTATGAAGGTACTAGCGCTTTAAGCAAAGCCCTCGAAAACAATACTTCGCTTACTGAACTAGACCTTTCAGGGAATGAGATAGGCTATGAAGGTACTAGCGCTTTAAGCAAAGCCCTCGAAACCA
>NZ_JRXI01000194.1:0-24210 GCF_000813645.1 Neochlamydia sp. TUME1
CTAGCGCTTTAAGCAAAGCCCTCGAAAACAATACTTCGCTTACTGAACTAGACCTTTCAGGGAATGAGATAGGCTATGAAGGTACTAGCGCTTTAAGCAAAGCCCTCGAAACCAATACTTCGCTCACTAAACTAGACCTTTCAGGGAATGAGATAGGCTATGAAGGTACTAGCGCTTTAAGCAAAGCCCTCGAAACCAATATTTCGCTCACTAAGTTAAACCTTAGTTCTAATAAGATAGGCAAGGAGGGCGCTAGCGCTTTGAGCAAAGCCCTCCAAACCAATAATTCGCTTACCCTACTAATTCTTAACGACAATCAGATAGGCTATGAAGGTACTAGCGCTCTAGGTAAAGCCCTAGAAACCAATATTTCGCTCACTGTACTAAACCTTAAAGGCAATGAGATAGGTTTTGAAGGCGTTAGTGCTTTAGCTAAAGCCCTAGAAATCAATCATTCGCTTAGTGCACTAGATCTTTACAACAGTGAGATAGCCTATGAAGTTGCTAGCCCTTTAGCTAAAGCCGAAGCCGCTAGGGCTTTAGCTAAAGCCGAAGGCGCTAGCGTTTTAGCTAAAGCCCTAGAAACCAATAATTCGCTCACTGCACTAAATCTTTACAACCATGAGATAGGCAATGAAGGTGCTAGCGCTTTAGGCAAAGCCCTAGAAACGAATACCTCGCTCACTCAGTTAAACCTTAGATCTAATAGGATAGGCTATGACGGCTTTAGCGCTCTAGCTAAAGCACTTGAAACGAATATTTCGCTCACTGAACTAAATCTAAGCGGGAAGAATTTCATAAGTTATGAAGCTATTAAGGCTTTAGCTAAAGCCTTAGAAACCAATACTTCGCTCACTTCTCTGGGCCTATCTTGGAATATTAATAGCAAAAACCCAACATTAGCTTTTATCCGTGAATCTTTAAGAAAAAATCAAACGCAGCGGCAACCATTGGAAGGGCAAAAATTTCAAGCAGCTTCTTTGGCAAAAAAATTGAATTCTAGCCATGATAAGAAAGCGCTAAAGCACGAGGTAAATTATTTACCTCAGGCTGATCATACTCTTTCTACAGAAAATTTCCTTCCAGGTGAAAGAAGGGTTTTGGATTCTCTTTCTGCTGATTCTGTTTCCTTACTTGCTTTGCAGCTATGGAATGTGCTCAATGGCTATTTTGCATCAAGCGACTTTCAAGAAGCAAATGATGAAATCAAGAGAACGACAGCTCATTTTCAAATTCAGCTATTAGATCTTCAGCATTGCGATTATTCTCTATTTAGCCAACAAAAGCTTCAGCAGGCTCAAAGTTATTTGATCAATATTTCCTCTTACCTAGCTCACAAAAAGATTATTTCACCCGATTATTTGCTTACTGGGAAAAAAGAAAATAAGGAATGAAAACCTTTATTCTAATCGAGACAAGGGCCGTTTAACAAAAACACCCTTTTTATACCTTAAATAAACTGTTTAGATTAATCAAGTGAATTATAACTTTTTAAGTTTAGCGTATTTAGCGACAATACTTCTTTCGCGATTATCTTTAGAAAAAAAGATTTTGTAGGTAAGGCCTAGAGAACTTTGATAAACCTCACGGATGATCCCTATCCCAAACTCTTGATGAAAGATAGCAGCTCCTACTTCATAGTGATCAAACGGCTGATCCGCGCCTTCATTTATGCTTGGTTCGCGCTTTTCTTCCGGATAGGCTTTAGGTCTAAAAGTTGGAAGGGGCGATTGATGAATACGTTCTAAGTATTCTCTGGGCACCTCACGCATAAAACGACTAGGGAGCTGATGCCGTGCCATGCCCCACATATATCTATATTGGGAGTGTGTTAAATATAAACATTCTTTGGCACGCGTCATTCCTACATAGAAAAGACGTCGTTCTTCTTCTAAAGCCTCAAGCTTATCTTTAGAATTAACATGAGGAAATAAATCCTCTTCGATTCCCACTAAAAAAACGACTTTAAATTCTAATCCCTTTCCATTGTGAATGGTCATTAAGCTTACGCGATCTTTCTTGGTATCGGCCTCGTCTAGGCTAGACTTTAAGGTAAGCTCTTCTAAGAAAGCCCTTAAAGTCGCGTCGACAGCGGTTTGTTCCCATTCAATTGCTTTGGTAATTAAAGCATCCAAATTCCCTTTACGATCTTCAAAAGACTCGGGATCCTCAGCTAAAAATTGAAGATAGTCGGTCTCATCTATGGCAGCCCGCACTAATTCTTGTAAGGAAGCTGATTTAGCCACTTCTCGCAAACGATAGATAATCCCTAAATATTGCTTTAAAGCTTCTTTTTGCTTAGTAGCTAGCTTAATAGGATGCTGCAGAACTTTATCTTCAGCAATAGCTTCGCAATAAGCTAAAATTGACAATTGCTCTTTCGAGGCTGCTAGGCGAATTTTTTCTAAAGTAGCTGCTCCTATTCCTCTGCGAGGGATATTGAGGCTCCTTAAAAAAGAAATATAATCGGTCCCTGAATAAACCATACGCAAGAAAGATAAAATATCTTTAATTTCGCGTCTTTGGTAAAAAGATAAACCTCCTACAATCACATAGGGGATCTGGCGATATAGAAAATAATCTTCAAAAGCGCGTGATTGATTATTGGTGCGATAAAACACTACGATTTCATTATAGGGAATGCCTTGCTCACGATGCTGGCGAATTTTATCGGCTACAAAATCCGCTTCATCACGCTCAGTATCGCTAGCATAAAACTTTATTTTTTCTCCTTTACCTAAATCACTCCACAGCTGTTTTTCATAGCGATTGGCATTATGAGCAATCACAGCATTCGCCGCTTCTAAAATATTGCTACAACTACGATAGTTTTGTTGTAGACGAAAGATCTGAGCGCCGGGATAATCTTTTTCAAAATTTAAAATATTATTAATGTTGGCTCCCCGCCAGGAATAGATAGATTGATCCGGGTCCCCTACCACAAATAAATTGCCGTGCTTTTGCACTAAATAATTTAAAATTTTATATTGAGCTTCATTGGTATCTTGATATTCATCGATAGATAAAAATGTCCATCGATCCTGGTATTGTTCACGCTTATCGGGATGTTCTTGAAAAAGCCTTACTACCAAAAAAAGAAGATCATCAAAATCTACGGCGTTATAATGTTTTAACTTAGTTTGGTAGAGAGAATAAACACGAGAAAGATATTCCTCGGCCGGTGAAGACATATAACTTACTTTAATATCTTCCGGCCTTTGCAAAGCATTTTTAGCTTTTGAAATCAATCCTCGAAAGGTCTTAGTATCCATCTTTTTATCTTTAATTTCCAACTCCGCTAGGCAAGCTTGAAGCACTTTATGGATGTCTTCTTCATCATAAATGGTAAAGTCACGCTCATATCCTAAAGCTTGGATAGATTCACGTAAAATTCTGGCTCCTAAACTATGAAAAGTACATAGAAGAGGGGCTTGCCTTCCTACTAAGATGCGAATACGCTCGCGCATTTCTTCAGCAGCTTTATTAGTAAAAGTTAAACCTAGGATTTGAGAAGTTGGGACTCCCATTTCAATTAAAGAGGCTATACGCGAAGTAACAACCCGTGTTTTTCCCGAACCTGCTCCTGCTAATACCAGAATAGGGCCTTCAATAGCATTCACTGCCCCAAGTTGCTCTTCATTTAGCTGAGATAATAAAGTCATAAGAAGTTAAGCCTTAAACAAGGTAAAGATTATGAATTTTATAAGTATAAATCATTTATTTCTAGAGATCTTCTTAAAATTCGCTTTTTAAGTAAAAATTATTCAACGTTCTTTTTGCTAGCCGTGTAAATCTTTTGCTCATAATAGGTTTTAATTTTTTTCCCTTCCTTAAGTTTTTTTGCAGAAATCTTGAAATAGAAGCGCTAGTGATGTAAATATAGCGGGTAAACAAAGGCTTCTTACATGCAACGTCGCGAATGCCATGGAATTTCATGGCTTGAATTTGAACTTTTAGCGCCTTTTAAAAATCTTACTCATGGCATCCTTTTACGTCATGGAGGATATAGTACAGATTTGTTTGCAAGCTTAAATATGGGCTTTAGCTTGCAAAACCTCCTGGAAAATAAAAATGTTAAGCTTAATCGCGAAAAAGTAAAAAAGATTTTTGCTTTTAAAAACCTTTACGACTGCCAATTAGAACACGCTGATAAAATTGTAGAAATTACTCATAAAAATAAAGGTTTAAGGCCTACCTGTGACGCTTTATCAACTGTATTGCACGATACAGTGTTAATGATTACCCATGCAGATTGCCAAGCCACCATTTTTTACGATCCTGTTCAACAAGCTATCGCCAATGTCCATGCGGGTTGGAAGGGAAATGTACAAAATATTTATGGCAAAACTGTAAATTTCATGAAGCACCATTATGGATCTTTTCCCGATAATTTACATGTCTGTATTTCTCCTAGCTTAGGGCCTTACGATGCTGAATTTATTCATTATCGTCAGGAACTGCCTCCAGCCTTCTGGGAATTTCAAATGAGTCCATGCTATTTTGATCTATGGACGATTGCTAAAAATCAACTTATGCAAGCAGGCGTCTTAGAACATCATATTCAGATTGCACAAATAAGTAACTTTTCTCATCCGGAAGATTATTTTTCTTATCGTCGGGAGAAAATTACAGGCCGCCATGGAACGTTTGTGGCCATAAAGTCCTCTTAGGCTTTTAAAATTAAGATGAATGGTAGCTAGGGATTGAGTAGCAGGAAATATTTATTTAATTTGATACTCAGCCATCTTATTTCTTATCTTGGGCGGCCTTGCAATGTCTACCACCGGTCGTTCTCCGTCTATGAAAGTATAAAATCCGAAAAAAACGCCTTTAGCTTTTAGATAGGCTCCCTCCCTTATTCAATTATCCTTATAAGAGCGTATCCAAGTAAAAAGAGAAGCATGATTAAAGCCATCTTTAACCTTTTGGGAAGAGAATATAAAAAAGAATGACTTAATGGTTAAACTTAACAAAAAAGCAGAGATTAGCTGCAGTTTTTCTCACAAAACTTTTGTGGATCTAATTCCACTGTTTCTATCAATAGGGTCGATGTAACAATAGGCCATAACCTGCCAAAAGTTTTGTGGTTTTTATACAAAGCTAGCAAAGATTTTTTTATACTCTTTAAAAGACTGGATTTATCGATGCCCTCATGCTCAAAATGGTGATAAACGGCTTGATAGCAATCTTCCTTTAAACTTAGAGCCTTTTGCTGGAGTTCGCGTGCTCTTGTTTTTACTCGTTTATTCTTTAAGCCATATTTCCTTGCTAAGCTTTCGATAGGTACAGGACATTTGCTAAAAATAGTTCGTATAGATTGACGAAAAAAGATTAAAACTTTTCTATTTTGGCTAGCTTGAAGTAAGGGTTCAATGATATGCTGATAAACAGGAAGGTTTCCTTGGGCAGCTATAAAGACTATTTCTTCTAATCCTATTGAATCTAAATACCCAGAAGGAATGCAATCCTTAGTGGATTTTAATCGGCCTTTTCCATCGAATTTAAAATATTCAACATTTAGATAACGAGGAGTATTTTTTTCTTCTACAAAAAAACGAATGAGCAAACGCAAAGGTTCGGCATAGGCTCTATTCATCTTCGACAACTTACTTTTCCTATGGGTATGCCAGGCAATGCTTTCTAAAGAAGTGGGAAGGTTTTCTACGATTGCATATCTTCCTTTAGGATCTATATACTTAAATTGAGGAGTGGCAAGAGCCCAAAAAAATTCTTCCGACCTTAAAAGCTTGCTATATTCAAAACATAGCTTATTAGGCCCTACTACAAAAAGAACCTTTTCATATTTTTGAGAAGTATAGGGTTTAAAGATTTCGAAAACTTTATAAAGATTAGGTAATTGAGTGGTCTCATGGCCTTTAAGGGAATCCCCCAGTTCAAATAAATGTTCCTGGTTTTTCTTATCCCTAAAATAAAAAGGTTGATTAGCTTTGATAAGCTTACAACCTTGCTGCAGCCCTTCACGCCATTGCAAATGCTTTAAATCAAATTTTTCTAAAAGAAAGCAACCTTCTTTAATTAAAGTCTTCTCTAGTGAAATTAAATCAGCTCCTATATCTTCCTTCCGATAATGAGGGAGGCTGAGGATAAGACTTTTCATGCCCTCATGAAACAATTCAATTTCAAATTTTCCCTGTTGTTTTGCTTGGTGGATTCTTTTTATAAACTTTAACAGCGATTTTTGCTCTTTAGCTGCAACTTGTGAGGGTTGCTGGATCGGCTCTTTGCAAATTACCTTTTGAAAAATGTGAAAGGGAAGCTCTCCTGCCGTCATTCCTTCTAGAGCCATAATTTTCACCTGCTTTCTTAAAGATTTAAAAGAAGTTTTATCATAAAAAGGTTTATCTTTTTTATCATAAATTTCAGGAAAATGAGCATGTAGAAAGGTATTTAATTTCTGGCTTTTTTCTGAACGCACCAATTCTATTAAAGGGTAAGTAGCTTGGTAAAATAGCTGAATTTGCTCTCTGGCATTATTGACTAAAGGAAGAGCAGCATGGTTTTTATTATTTGCAAAGCGAGCATTTAAATACTCCTGATAAGTGCTATCGAGGAGGCGGTAGCGAAATTTTTCAAGCCCTTGATAAATGGTATGGGTAGCTTTTATAGCCGCCTTAAGTTTTTTTTCAAAAAAAGCACTGCCCACCAAAAGGTTTGCAAAAAAATAGATCAAGCGAAGAATCCTACCTCTCCAGCCTGCAGAAGGACAGTAAAGCTTATTTCCCCATAAAGAGGGGACTAGATGGATAATTTCTTGATTAGAATGCGCGGCTGCATAAATATTTTGAAAGTTATGGGAAATTAACTCTAACGACTGCTCAGGTAGTTTGGGTCCACTCACACAATTATTCCCATTTTTTAAAACGGCATCAATAGTGCTGCCTCAATTTTTGGTCTATTTTAAAAGCATGCCACTATTCATGAATAAATGAAAATTTGATCCTACTCATTGAGGTATTCAAAACCGCGCTTAGGAGCAGGGAGGCTATCTTTGTATTCTTTCTCAGCCTCTTTCTCTATAAGAGCAATTTCTTTGCTTTTATTATAAGTTTCTATACGATTGCACCACTGATCATTTTGTGTATTTTTAACATCGAAGTCATAATAATAAACCATCCCATTTTCCAGTGCCATCCACCCCACATATTTTGAATCCCCGTATAGTCCCCAAAAACTTTGGAAGTCCACATGAATCAAAAGATTTTCAGCAGAAAAATTAGGAGCTAGACGAGAAGAAGTTAGGGGATTGGATTTTAGATTCTGTAAAAGCTCTTCTACCACATCCACGAGTTGAGCTCGTGCTTGGTAGAGTTCTAGAATATTTTGGGTACGAAAATTTAAGCAAAGGCGATGAACACTGTCGGTGCTGTTATAATAAGCCCAGGCATCATCTAAATACCAGTGATGCTGATGAGCTAAACGGGTTGCTTGACGTATGGCTGCCCGCGTAAAAGCATCTGAACTATAATCTTTACTTATAGGTGACTGAGCTTGCGAACGTTGAGGGCCTTTACAAGCAGCTAGAGCAGTTAATAAAAGGCAGAGGGTCAAAAAAATTCTCATAAATAAACCAAGCTAATTTCTTAAAATACGCATATTATTTGTTTAAAAGATATTTGAAAAGAAAAACATGTTGTTCATCTTCCATCTTCTGTTGAGTTGTCTCAATAGATAGTTTAATATAATTTATTTACTTACCTTACCGCTTTTAAGCTATTTTTGTGGAACAATAATTTAGATACCATTTCACAAACTGAGGAATTCCGTCCTCAAGCGTGGTTTTAGGCAAAAATCCTAATATCTGTTGGCTCGCCTGTATATCAGCATAAGTTTCTAAAACATCCCCCGGCTGCATAGGTACAAATATCTTTTCAGCTTTTTTGCCTACAGTTTCCTCAATGATTTCTACCATTTTTAAAAGATCTACCGGCTGATGATTACCAAGATTAAAAATTTCATTTTTGCCTTCCCGATCTATAGAAGATTTAATACCTTGGACAATATCGTCTATATAGGTAAAGTCCCTTCTCATTTTGCCATGGTTAAAAATATGGATAGGTTTTCCCTCAAGGATAGACTTAGTGAATTGGAAGTAAGCCATGTCGGGGCGTCCCCAGGGGCCATATACAGTAAAAAAGCGCAATCCTGTAATAGGTACTCGATATAAATGATAATAAGTAGAAGCCATGAGTTCGTTAGCTTTTTTTGTCACCCCATAGAGGCTAGCCTGATGATCCGTTCGATCTTCTATAGAGAAAGGTATCTTTTGGTTCAATCCATAAACGGAAGAAGAGGAAGCATATACTAATTGAAGGCCTGGAAATTGACGGCAAGTTTCTAAAACATTTAGGAAGCCTTCAATATTTGCCTTCACATAAGCTTGAGGATTTTCCAAAGAGTAACGTACTCCTGCTTGTGCCGCTAAATGAATAAGATGGCTAATTTGATGGTGGGCAATTAGCTCGTATAAAAAGTTGGCATCGGTGATGTCCCCTTCAAGCAAAGCAATCCCCTGTTTTTCTAGCTCTTTAGCCCGTGCTCTTTTGAGCAAGGGGTCATAATAATCATTAAAATTATCTATACCAATAACATGATCCCCGCGCTTTTTCAAAGCTTTGGCCAAGTGAAAGCCTATGAAGCCAGCAGCACCAGTAATTAAAACATGTTTCATCAAAATCTCTTGTTAGATCATAATTATAAAAGAGCAAATAGCGAATAAAATTTTTGCAATCCCCACATTTTATAGCAGATCCCAATTGTATGGCAAATCCTTCTCCATCTATCATCGCAGCCTTCGACTTCGACGGAACTTTAACCTACCGCGATTCTCTTTTACCCTTTTTAAATTTTGTAGTCGGTTCAGCTCTTAAAAGAAAAAATCTTTGTTTAGAAAGCTTTCATTTTTTCCAATATCTTCTAGGATATCTCTCCCGCCAACAACTCAAAGAAGCTTTGCTTACTCGTTTTTTAAAGGGAAAAGAACGCCATGAGATAAAAATGTATGCCGAGAGATATGCTAAAGAAATTTTACCTACACTCCTTCGGCCTCAGGCTATAGAAAGAATTCGTTGGCATAAAAATCAAGGACATCGTTGCGTTTTAATAAGTGCTAATCTTGATATTTACTTAAAACCCTGGGGGCAAGCGGTAGGTTTTGATAATATCATTGCTTCGCGTGTAGCTTTTTCGCCTCAAGGTTATCTCACAGGATACTTACAAGGATTAAATTGCCGAGGAGCGGAAAAGGTTCGCCGTTTAATAGAGGAAGAAGGCCCTACAAAAAACTATATTTTGTACGCTTATGGGGATAGCCAGGGAGATCAGGAGCTATTACAGTGCGCTAACTTTTCCTTTTATCGCCGATTAAATTAAGTAAGATAATGATGGCAAATTCCTCTAAAAAAGATCTGATGGAAAGTAATTTTGAGGGCTTAATTCCTGGACCTGCTGAAAGTGATCAATCCTTTACTGAGAGAGTAGCCTATTGCTTGAATTTAAACAGTCAGATTACTCAAGAGCTGTCGCAAGAATTTCCCTTTGCTGTAGAAGAATCTCCACGTTCTGCCAATATTTTAAAAGAAGGGTGCCAAGAAATACAAAAGCTCTATGATATATTTCCTACGTGGGTGCCTCTTTTCTTTAGTAATTACAAATTACTTCCCTGGCATGGCGGATGCACATGGATTTTTCAACAGACAGATGATTATCCGGCTTATCCTTTCCTGCAGCTAAGGAAGAATTTACAAAATTCTACTTATTATGGGAAATTTTATACCCGTAAGGAATTAATAGCTCATGAATTGTCGCACATAGGGCGGATGAGGTTTGAAGAGCCTATATTTGAAGAAATTTTAGCTTACCGCTCTTCACCGTCACGCTTTAGAAGGTTTTTTGGACCCATCGTTCAAACCTCCACTGAAAGCTTAATTTTTGTTTTTCTTCTTGTTTTGGTTGTTGCTTTAGATATCTTAACCCTTGAGCAGGAAAGTAAAACTTTTTTCTATCTTTCTAAATTAGGACAATTATTCCTTATAAGCTCGCTTCTATATGCTTTAATACGTTTATGTTTTCGACAGTACCAATTTAAAGTAGCCCTTAAAAACTTGCGACAGCTCGTTTTAAATAAAACCGCTGCCGATGCCATTATTTATCGACTTACCGATGCAGAAATTATTAATTTTAGCCGTTTATCCCCTAAAGAAATTTACGCTTATGCTTATGAAAGAAAAGATAGTTCGTTACGGTGGACACTTATCTACACAGCTTATCTAAGCAAACACCGTCTTTCTGATCATTACGATGGCTATCTTTATCATAATACCCCTCCCACGAAGCGCTCTTTTAAAGATTTTATTCATTGGATGTGGGAAAGTAAGCCTAGAAAATGGCCTGAAAGCATTCCTATAAGCCAGCTTGCCAAACCTCTTACACAGATAAATGATGATCACCTTAGGCTTACCTTTGTTAATCATGCTA
Source organism: Neochlamydia sp. TUME1 (assembly GCF_000813645.1). Lineage (NCBI taxonomy): Bacteria > Pseudomonadati > Chlamydiota > Chlamydiia > Parachlamydiales > Parachlamydiaceae > Neochlamydia > Neochlamydia sp. TUME1. The sequence continues at coordinate 10,495 of NZ_JRXI01000194.1, forward strand.
CTATACTGATTCAGTGGGGAAATATTAATATACTTACCGATCCAATTTGGTCTAAACGTTGCAGTCCATTCTCTTGGATGGGACCTAAAAGAGTGCACTCACCGGGTATATGCTTTGAAGATTTGCCTCCTATTCATCTCGTGCTTCTGAGTCATAATCACTACGATCACATGGATATACCTACCCTGCGCCGAATACAAGCCCAGCATCACCCTAAATTCATCACCGGATTAGGTAATAAAAACTATCTCAAGAAAAAAGGCTTGAAAGACATCGATGAACTTGATTGGTGGGAAGCAATCAAAGCAAACAACTTTGAGATCATCTTTACACCCGCTAGACATTTTAGCATGCGAAATCTCTTTAATAAAAATAAGACCCTTTGGGGAGGTTTTATCATCAGGAAAGACCTAGAGTGGATTTATTTTGCAGGAGATACAGGCTATGCGCAGGTTTTTGAGAAAATTAAAGCTAGATTTGGCTCTCCTCGGATTTCTTTATTGCCTATTGGAGCCTACGAACCACGCTGGTTTATGGAGCCTTTTCATATGTCTCCTTCTGATGCCGTCCAAGCACATATAGATTTAGCTTCTAAAAAAAGTATTGCTATACATTTTGGAACCTTTCGACTTTCCGATGAAGCTATTGATGATCCGGAAAAACAGCTTAAAATGGCCTTAAAATTTTATCGCCTCGCTGAAGAAGACTTTATCGTGCTCAAGCCTGGCAAAACATATCAAGGATAAGTATGTATCATTCCCCTATCGGTATCCTTCTTGTCAATTTAGGTACCCCTGACTCTCCTCAACCCAAAGATGTGTATAAATATTTGGTCGAATTTCTAACCGATGAGAGGGTAATAGACCTTCCTTGGCTACAACGGCAGCTACTTGTAAGAGGCATTATCATTCCTGCACGCTACAAACAATCGGCTAGATCCTATCAAAACATTTGGACGGCTGAGGGATCACCTTTGATGGTATATGGGAAAAGAGTAAGAGACGCCTTACTAAAAGCTTTAGGTGATAATTTTTATGTAGAGCTGGCGATGCGCTATCGAAATCCTTCCTTAGAAAAGAAGCTGTTGCTGCTTTTAAACAAAGGAATTAAACAACTGATTATCCTCCCTCTATTTCCTCAATATGCTTCAGCATCTACGGGATCAGTTTATCAAAAAAGCATGGAAATTTTAAAAAACCAGATATCTTTACCTAAAATTACATTTATTAACTCCTTTGCTGACCACCCTGCTGTCATCCAGGCCTTTTGCCATGTTGCTCTTAAGAATAACCTAGCAGAATACGATCATTTCTTGTTCAGTTTTCATGGACTTCCCCAGAGGCAAGTAATAAAAGCTGATAAAAATAATTACTGTTTAAAGTCACAAAACTGCTGCCAACAGGCTTGCCAAGAAAACGTTGATTGTTACTCGGCTCAGTGCCATCTTACGGCCCATGCAATCATAGGACAACTCAATCTGCCTACTGAAAAGACTAGCTTAGCTTTTCAGTCACGCCTAGGCAAAGATCCATGGCTAGAACCTTTTACCCCTCATGTGATCAAAGAGCTTGCTAGGCAAAATAAAAAGAAAATCTTGGTGTTTTGTCCCTCCTTTGTGTGTGATTGCCTAGAAACTACCTTTGAAATTGGCGTAGAGTATGCGGAAGAATTTAAGAAAATGGGAGGGGAACGCTTAGATATTGTTCAAGGGCTTAATGATGAAACTGCATGGATAAAAGCTCTTGAAAAAATAGTAAGGGAAAACAGCTCGCAATTTTAAAATACTTTCCATGATAAATCTTGCTAAGGTAAGAAGCCATTCTTACTTTTTTTTGCAAAAAAGCGATAATCGCGGAAGCTGTGAGAGCATTTATTAAATACAGGACTCTAAAAAATTTAAAAAAATAGGAGTTTTAAAGCTAGAGCCTATAAAGGCTAACACTTTTTTAATGCTATAGGCTTTAAAAAACTTTGTCTATCCTTGAAAAGAAATCCAATCTCTCACAGCTATCCCTGCTAGTTAATAAGCACGACTTTTTAAATACATGATTGCGCAAGAACAAAAGCCTATTGAAACGGGATTCTATTCTTCTTTTTTTCTTCTTTTTAACGAAGATGGTGGAGAAGAGTCTGCTGGATAGGGAATCTCTTTTTCCTCTTTCTGGCTTTTATCAATCCTAGACTTTCTTTTCTTAGACTCTAAGGGGATAATTTCTTCCATTAAAATCTCAGGCGTTGCTTGCTTTTTTTCTTCTTTTATTTCTTCTGCTGCCCCATCAGCAATTAATTTTCCTTCAATATCAAAGAAATCAATCACTGTATTACCAATCAGTAATTGCCGTCCGTTAGGAGAAAAACTTAAATTGTCATTACAAGGCAGAGATATAAAATAGAGAGGGGTCTTTTCTTGCCCCTTCCACCATATCCTCTTCCTGTTAACCTGCCAGAGAGCGCACCATTCAGAATTGCCAGAGACTATCCACTGTCCATCTGGAGAATAAGTTATTTTATTAAGACTCTCTCCAATCTCTTCTGCCTCATATTTATACACCTTGCCGGTAGGTAAGTGATAAACATCAAAGCCAGGTTTTTGCGAAGGTTCTTCTGCAAAGCTTATGGCAAGCGATTCTCCATCCGGAGAATATGCTAGGCAGAGGATCGGCTTGGGGGGAATTGTTAAGATCCTCTGGTTTTCCTTAAGTGCGTCAAGTTCGCATATGCCAAGCTTACCAAGCTTCAACAAAAAAGCTCCTGCTTTTTTATCAGGAGATAAAGCAAAGGGGCCAATAAACTTAAATGACGAGTCATGCCCGCATGATGCATCCTCCCGCTTAACTGTAGCGGATGATGTGGGCCCCATAGCCCAAAAATAAGCCCTATTTACGCCCGGCTCTATAACAACCATTGAATTATCACCGTTAGGCAAAAAACCTATCTTCTTAACAGGAGCCCTAACTTTACCTCTAAAAGTGGTGAGATATTTTCCCGTATTCATATCCCATAGGCGGATATCACAATCCAACGATCCTGTAGCCACTAACCAGCCGTACTCATCTTGCAACCGATGAAAGAAAGCTGCGCTGCAAACTTCTTTAAGATGACCCTTCAAGGAAGATTTACATATCCACTTGTTTGATTCCAGTTTCCATAAGCGAGCTGTACAGTCGGCAGAAGTAGTGGCTAGCCAATTTCCATCCTCAGAAAAAGTTATACTAGTGATAAGACCTGTATGGCCCTCAAGGATTTGATGGCGCTTTCCATTAAAAGCATTCCATACATGAGCTGTATTGTCTTTAGCGCTACTTACAATCCATTGGCTATCAGGAGAGAATACCGCTTTTCCACTCCCTTCTACATCCTCAAATTCGATAAATTTCACAAAACGTTTACATTCTACGTTTACGTGATAAGCAGCTTGGTTTCCATACATGGAATGAGTATATTTACCGTGGGACAAAGGCGGCAAAAAAGGAAATTTTTTAAGAACCAAGGGATGCCATAATAAGGGATCGGAGGCTAATTGGCTCCATTGTCTGGACACTTGCCGGCTAAATGCTAAATCTTTAGCAGGTAAATAAGAAAAGATTTTTATCCATACTTCATCAGGCATCTTAGAAATAGCCCAAGAATCTATATTTTGCGAAATTTCTACAGTACTTGGAGAAAAGGCTGGCGAGATATTATTAATCATTACAAACTCCTTTTGTTAAGGATTAAGCTTTAGAACAATTATTTATTAACTTAAACAATAACATATTAACTATGCGATTAATTAATTTCAATTTTTATTTATAAAAAAAAGATAATCAGGAATTAAAAAATATTTTTTTTTAATTTTTACGACAAAAAAAATTAAGCATTTTTTATCTATGAAGTAATTAATTTTATTTTCCTAGATGTCCACTTTTATCCTTAAAGCCCATCCCTATCATCTTAAATCTATACCGAGCGTTTAAAAATAAGGTTGCAGATTTTTCTCAAGGGCCACGTCGCATGCGAATAGTCTTACCCTCGTTTTCTAAGCTTTTTAGGACGTAAGGATTCTAAAGCCTAGCCTTGTATCTCTGTTAATTCCTTAAATCATACTAGCATCATAGCTTCCTTTTTACAAAGGACAGAGGGTCATATAAAGTTAATAATAAAAACACCTGTGTGAGATACATTCAACGTTCTTAGCTATTTATTTGTGGATTAATAAGCTCCCTTAAAAGAGCAGCTTCTTGCCGAACAAACAGGGTTTTTTAATCAACTTAGAAAAATTAATTCATTATTTATTTAAAAATTTTAAAATTCCTTGAAGAAATAGTAAGAATATATAAAGCTGGTAATACGACTAAGGTGAGTAAAGTGGAGCTAATAAGACCACCAATGACTACGGTGGCTAAAGGTTTCTGCACTTCAGCTCCTGCCCCTTGTGCTAATGCCATAGGCAAAAACCCTAATGCTGCCACTAGAGCTGTCACGATAACTGGCCGAAAGCGTGCTATGGACCCCTTTAAGATTGCTTCCTTAGCTGAAGCTTCCTCTAAAATCCATTGATTGATGCAATTTATAAGCACTAAACTATTTAATATGGCAATGCCCGAAAGAGCAATAAATCCGATTGCTGCTGAAATGGAAAAAAGTATGCCTCGCCACCATAAAGCTATGATGCCACCAGTAAAAGCTAGGGGAATAGCACTAAAAACTAAAAAAGCTTGCCGAATCGAATGAAAGGCTACATAAAGCAGAATAAAAATTAAAAGAAATGCTGCTGGTACTACTATCAATAAACGCTTTTTTGCGGCTATTAAATTTTCAAATTGGCCTCCCCATTCTATCCAATAGCCGGCAGGGATTTTAACTTCTTCACTAATCTTCTTTCTGGCTACCTCTACAAAAGTAGACATATCAGCACCTCTTATATTAGCCTGAATTATTACTACCCTTTTTCCATTTTCTCTCCTAATTTGATTCAAACCTGTTGTGATATCTAAATTAGCCACTTCACTTAAAGGAATATAAGGAAAAACAATTTTTTTATTCGCTTTACTGGTAGTGAGCGGCAAACGTATCGGCAACCTTGATAAAGCTAGCAAGTCATTTCTTAACTTTTCAGGCAATCTAACAATAATATCATAATGCCGATCTCCTTCAAAAAGGGTTCCTGCTTTTCCACCCCCAATTGCCACTCCAACCATTTCTAGAACTTCTTTCATATTCAGATGATAACGGCTTAAAATGTTTCTATTTATATTAATTTCTAAAGTAGGTAGCCCATCAGTTTTATCTACCGTAACATCGGCCGCCCCTGGTAATTTTTGCATGACCTGAGCAATAGCCTCGGCAGTTTTTTTTAACACTTTATAGTCATCCCCATAGACTTTCACTGCTAAATCACTTCTTACCCCTGCTATTAGCTCATTAAAGCGCATTTCCACAGGTTGGGTAAACTCATAAATATTACCAGGGAGCTTTTTTAGCCTAGTCTCTATAGCCTTTACAAGATCTTCTTTATTTCGCTTAGCATCTGGCCATTCCGGACGAGGTTTAAGAATGACAAAAGTATCTGAGGCATAGGGAGGCATGGGATCGGATGCCATTTCAGCGGTACCGGTTTTTGAATAAACATAAGCCACTTCATCAAATTTATTAATTACTTTTTCTATTTGTAGCTGCATGGAAGTAGCTTGAGTTAAAGAAGTGCTAGGAATTCTTGAAACCTGAATGGCTAAATCCTGCTCATCTAATGTGGGAATAAACTCTTGCCCAAGAAAACTAAATAAAATTAAGGCTGCTGCCACCATGAAGATGGCGATGGTAGCAACTAGATAAGGAAAGCTAAGGACCCTCCAAAGAAGACGCTCATAAGCTTTTTTAGCTGTGGAAATAAAGAAATTTTCTCTTTCGTGTAGGGGTTTGGTGATCCAAATAGCTACCATAGCAGGCACAAATGTCAAAGACAAAACAAATGCGCTTATTAGAGCAAAAAGCACTGTTAATGCCATAGGATGAAACATCTTTCCTTCTACCCCTGATAAAGTCAATATAGGAAGATAGACTGCGATAATAATCGCTTGCCCATAAACAGAGGGCTGTATCATTTCTTTGCTAGCTTGCATCACTTCTTCTAAACGCTCTTCTAGCTGCAAGCTTTTTCCCTGTGCCTTTTGCTTTTCCCCTAAACGCCTTAAGCAATTTTCCACAATGATAACAGCTCCATCAATAATCAGCCCAAAATCAAGCGCGCCTAAGCTCATCAAATTGCCGCTAATTTTAGCTTGAACCATTCCTATAGCAGTTATTAACATAGAAATAGGAATCACTAAAGCAGTGATCAAAGCAGCACGAAAATTTCCTAGGAAAATGAATAATATTACGATAACTAAAAGAGCACCTTCTATTAAATTCCTAGCTACAGTCTGAATAGTCGTATCTATTAATTTGCTTCTACTCAAAACAGGTTGGGCAATAACCCCGAGGGGTAAGGTTGTATTGATCCATTGTAATTTTTCCCTTACCGCTTCTGCTACGCTACGGCTATTTTCGCCAATTAGCATCAGTGCCGTGCCGATCACTACTTCTTTACCATCTTTACTAGCACTACCACTACGTAGCTCTTTTCCAATGCTTACCTCTGCCACATCATGAATAAAAACCGGCATGTCTTCACGCATGGCAACCACAATATTTCCAATATTTTCTTGGTTTTCTATTCTTCCATCGACTTTAACAATCAATGATTCTCCGCCGCGTTCAATGTAACCGGCTCCTCCATTAAGGTTGTTTTCTTCAATAGCGGTAAGTAGATCTTGTAAGCTAATATCAAAAGCCATCATTTTCTCAGGACTGGGCTCCACATGATATTGGCGAATAAAGCCTCCCTGTGCATCCACACCCGCTATTCCTTTAACAGCTTTAATTTGAGGGGTTATTATCCAATCTTGAACCGTACGCAAGTAAGAAGCTAATTCCACATCAGTCTTAAGTAATTGTCCCTCCGGAGTTAAATAACTTCCGTCTGCATGCCACCCTAGGCCTGCCTCCTGCTGCTTAGATTGTCTCATTTCAGGACTGTAATCTACTGACCACATAAAGACTTCGCTCAAGCCTGTGGAAATAGGTCCCATTTTAGATTCAGCCTCAGCTGGTAAAATGTTTCGAACATCCATTAGCTTTTCATTAATTTGCTGTCTAGCAAAGTAGATATTTACCTGATCGTGGAATATAGCTGTTATCTGAGAAAATCCATTACGTGAAAGAGAACGTGTACTCTCAAGTCCTGGGATGCCGCTTAAGGCAGATTCTATAGGGAAAGTCACTCTTTTTTCTACCTCCATAGGTGTCAGCCCTATAGCCAGGGTATTAATTTGCACCTGATTGTTAGTAATATCGGGTACAGCATCCATAGGAAGATTTTTTAAAGCAGATATACCTAAAAGCATGGCACAAGCAGTAGCTGCGAGGATGAGATAACGATAAGCAATAGAAAAATTTAGGATTTTTTCAATCATTTTTAATAGCCTTCTTTCCATCCTCTGCTTTTAAAATAAAAGTATGAGTAGCTGCATAAGGAGTGCCCTGTTTTATTCCTGAAAGGATTTCTACATAAGTGGGATCAGATCTTCCTATCTTTACTTCCCGTTTTTCAAATCCTTGGGAATGGGCGATAAAAAGGACAGTTTTTCCTTCAATAACTTGAATAGCCTCTTTAAGCACAGCTATAGGCACTTCCACCTCTTCGGCTATAACTTCTACTCGAGCATACGAGCCTGGGTACCATTTTCTAGATTGATTAGCTAATAAAGCTATAGCTGTTCCACTACGGGTCTGTTTATCAAGAATAGGACTAAGATAGATGATTTCTGCTAAATCAGAAAATTTCTCTTCCTTTAAAAGAGCCACCTGAACTTTGTCCCCTAGCTTAAGGTAGGGAAGATCTTGCGCATAGACTCCTATCTGTACCCATACGGTATCTAGATCAGCAATTTTAAAAGCTTCCTGACCTGCATTTAGCGATGAACCTAAATTGATAATTTTGCTAGTTACCATTCCATTTAAGGAAGACTTAATCTGATAGCTAAATAAGTCACAGCTCTCTTCTTGAGCCAGTTGTTTTACATCTTTTTTGCTCATTCCTAAGAGGTAGAGTTGCTGCTCTGCCAACTCTTGTTTGACACAAGCATCTTCTGCGGTTAAAAATGCTTGAAGATAAGCTTGTTCAGATGTTACATTCTTTTCTTTAAGAATAGCTTCAGCTTTAAAAGCTTGTTGTGCTAAGGAGGAACGCTTCAGCAAGGTAAGATAAGCAGCTTTAAAATTTGCCATTGGCCTGCTTTGTAAGACAGCTAATGTTTCCCCCTTGCTTACATAATCTCCCACATTTTTGCTAATATGGCTTACTACCCCCGAAACTCTAGCTACAATGATGGCTTGCTGTTGCTCATTGATAACAATTTGAGCTGGCGCCCCAAAGGTTTTTCGCAATATGCTAGGAGAAGCTTTTAATATCTCAATTTCTGCCTCTATCATTTGTTCATTATTTAAAGAGACAAAGTTGGAAAGTTCAGGCTTAAATTCCTGGCTTGCTGCCAAATACTGTTGAAAAACTAATCCTATATATAAAAAAATTCTTTTGCTCATTTGCATCTCCTTAAGTCAAACCTTTTAAGGCCCCTGCGTATTTGCATAACCCACCCTTACTAATCGATTAAGCTCTACTTTTCTTTGATGATAATCCACTAAAGCATGCATATACTTGTCATGCACATCAAAAAGGGTACGTTGGGCGTCTAGCATTTCAAGGTAATCACTTTTTCCTTGCAAATATTCCTGTTTAGCACCCTCAAAAGCAGCTATAGCTATAGGCAAAACATCATTTTTATATAATAGCCCCTCTTGGTAGGAAGTGAGAAGTTGCGCGTACTCAGCTTCTAATTGCAGGCGTACTTGCAAGTTGTCTTTATTTCTTTTGTTATGAAGCTGGTTTAATAAATGCTTGGCTTTAGAAATGTTACCCTGATTTCTATCCCATATCGGGATAGCCATGGAAAATCCAAGCAATAGTCCCTCTCCATCCTCACCAGAGTTGACATATCCTGCGGTAACTACGAGGTTAGGAATACGTTGCGCTTTTTCACTCGCAATCATGAGGTCAGCATTTGCTATCTGCAGCTCCCATTGTTTCGTTGCAATATTATCATTTTGCTCAGCAATAAAGGCAGCAAGATCCTCAACTAAAGTAATTTCTAAAAGGTTATAATCCACAGAAGTAAAGTCAGGACGACTATCTCCCCAAATCAAAGCGAGCTTTTTCTTAGAATTTTCAAAATTATTGCGAGCTTTTTCTAAAGCTAGATGAGCGGTTAATACTGATAACTTAGCTTTCTTTCCTTCTAAGGAAGATATTTTTCCTCCTTCAACTTTTGCAGAAGTGGAAAAAAGCACTTCTTGGGCACTTAGTTGGAGTTCTTGAGCGAAACGCAAATATTCTTGCGCAGCAGCCACCTCAATAAAAGCTTTTTCTACCTGGCAACTTGCCTCTAACTTTATGACTTCTATTTCTTTGAAGGCTAATGATGTTTGGAGCCCAGCAGTCTGTTTTCGAAGATGTCTTTTACCCCCTAATTCAATAGCTTGCGATAAATTGCAAGAAAACCCTCGATCTCCCGCCCTTTTTTTCTCCTTCCCAATTAAATTAGCTTTATCAATTTCTACAGAGACGACGGGATTTGGCAGAAAATTTGCCTGATATTCCTCAGCCTGTCTAACTTTCCATGTGGTGTCAACGATGGCTACGGCAGGAGAATAAGTTAAAGCTCGCTGGGTAGCCTCATCTAAAGTTAGTAACCTTGCTTCCATTAGCAAAGGCCACAGGTAAAAGTAAAGCACTAAACTTAATTTGGGGAACTTAGACAATCTCATAGGGATTTACAAGAGTATGTGTTAAAATTTTTCCGCTGGTGTGATTACCTGCTATAGGATTTTTGAAGAATACCTTCAAGTAAAAAAATTAACTACCACTTTTTTTTTATTTTAAATAAAACTAACAGAAATAATTCTGTTATTATTTATTCATTATTATGCTATAATCTACACTTATTAATAAAAAAGGGTTTAATTATGGATAATAATAAAAAAATAAATATCCCTAACTATCATTTTAGAGATCTTTTAGTGGCTCAAGAAGCAGTAGCCCCTAAAGTTTATGGTACTATTCCTTCTTCTTGCTCATCTAAAACCCATGAGTGTGCCCTAGCATCTTTTAAAATTCGTATTTCATCTTCCCTTAAAGTATTAAAAAGGAATATTACCCTTGGTTGGGAAGTCTTCGTATCGATTATAAAAGAAGGTTTTACTAAGCTTTTACAGTTAATATCTGACCTGGCTCACCGCATTCTGCATATAAGACGACTCTCCTATCATGGGCTTTTAGAAAGTGTGGCAACCATAGAGAATTCACAAACAGATTGGAGCCTTAACCTAGCGCTGTTGAAGAATTCCTATAAGAAAACACAGGATCCACAATTAAAGAAACAAATCGAGTTCATGGCCACCAATTATCTGGAAAAATCTGCCCCTATTTATCTTAACATGATGAAATTATTACAAAGAAAAATTGGCGTATTATTTCAGGTGGGACCTTATACGAATTATCATTACCATCGCATGGGATTTCGGCAAAATCCAGGACTAGGAGCAGAAATTAATAAAAATTTAGCATTTACCCATAAGAGTCCTCTCATTCTTACCGATACTACCGAGGTTACTCAATTTTTTCCTTTAAACTTTCATGTGATTGATAGTGCAATTTCAGAAGCTGAGTGGGAAACTACACTCACTCAAGCCTTAAATGCACATTTTTCCAAGTTTGCCAAAGAACCACGCCAAGCTTTTTCACAAGCGATGAATGTAAGCTTATTAGTGGATTTAACTTCTTCTTTGGAAGATTTAGTTAAAACTAATGGAAAAAAAGAAAAGGAAGAAGCTTTTGAAAAGAAATTGGATTCAATACGTACAAGCCTTAATTGCTCATTTGATAGGTCCATTGAAAAATTTAGAATGCAGCATCCTGAATTGAGTAAAATTTCTACAAGTAAATTTAAAAAATTATTGCAACAAAATAGCACCTGCATTTGCAGACTAACGCTTGACGAAATTGCGGGCATTAAAGTTTTACCACTCTTTACCGACTTAAAAGGTAAAAAAATTCTTCAAAAGCATCCTGCCTTTTTAGATTTTATTGAGCAAACCGGCTTGTATATCGGCGCTATTAACATGCGTAAACATATTCTTAATGGCTTTAATATTAGACCCGATATTAAATACCCTATTAAAGGCCCTGATGCTAAAGATATTCCTAACAAAGATGTTTATTTTCCTGATAAGCTTGATTTAACTAAGCTAGCACTCTTTGACAGATTCTTAGCAAAAGTTTCCTCTCCAGAGATGCATGCTTACTCTCCTCATCTAGCTATTTTAGGCGAATCTACCTTACATCTTTTAAAGGGTCTACTTAATGAAATCAGCGATAAGCAGTGGAAAAAATTTCAAGGACATCCAATAAAACGTGAAATCATTCAAACCTCATTGTTTAAAATAAAAGAGCATCTGGCCACAGCAGAACTTTTTATGGACGATTATAGTAAATATGCGCAAGAAATTGAGCTGGTTCATTGTGAAATTGCCAATCTTTTAGTGCTTACAGCCCCTTTTGAAGAAAAAGCATTTCCTACTATTTTGCCAGAACAGTTAACAAGCGTTCCAGAAGAACTGCGCCCTTTGATAAAAGCAGGCCTAGGTAAGACGGCGGTCAACGTATTCGCTGGAATCAATGCGGCTTTATTAAACCTGAATCCTTACCCTACCCGAGTATTTAGTACAGGCTTTTATTATGAGCAAGCAAGCTTTATAGGCAACGACCAACGTATTGAGAACGCTTTGCAAGATAGTAGCTTAAAGCAAATTGATCTATACGCATGCCAATTTAATCCTAATATTGAAATTGATGCTGATCATACTCACTATGCGATAAGAGATATCAAGAAAGATATCCGACAGATATTATCGCAAAAAAACGAAAATAAGCAACTTACTGTAGCGGTCGATTGCACAATCGATTATATTAATTCTCCTAAAGTCCAAGATTTGCTTGCCACCTTCCAGGAAGAGATAAAAGACGGTAAGTTAAACTTTGTCTTTTTCCGTAGTGGACAGAAATTTGATATGTTTGGAATGGATAACTACTATGGATCTCCATTTTACATGGTTAATAATGGAAAAGCTCCCTGGGATGCCTTTAATTCCTTAACTGAAGACATTGCCCATAAAACGGATCAACTAAGCCTTCAATGGTTCTCTCTTGCTTATAAGTATACGACTGAGCAAATGGATAGTTATCGATTGGCTATTTTTAAAAATACTAGGGAAATTCTTGATGGTGTTCCCCCACTCCTTCAGCCTTTAGGCAAAGAGAGTAGCCAGAAGATACGCATTAGCACCGCAGATCCAGAGATGGAATGTTCCTTTATCGATATAAAACTCATAGGAAAAGGCCATGCCCTAAAAAGTAGGGCGATTATGGGGCTTTTCTACAGAAAATGCTTAGCGAAAGGGATAAAGGTACATTCCCGCGCTAGCTTTGGGTTTTATCACCCTAATTGCATCATTATTTCCGTTAATGCAGAAGAAGGCTCTAGCACTATAAGAATAAATCCAGGCTTAAATCCTGAAGAAAATCAGGTGATTGCAGGATTCATTAAAGAGCTAGTCAATGATGCTCGCCTGTAGAAATTTATGACTAGCTAGCTCCCTTATAAAGTTGTCACCCTCTGGTAGAGATGTGCACTTATAGGCTTTAAAAAAATTAAGCCTGCACACCCAATCCTCTAAAAGCTGTCTCTTTAATTAAAGAGAGACTTTGATAGAGTGTGCGATTGTATAAGGAGTAGCTAAAAAGCCTATTCTTCTTGAGCGTTTATGAGAAAAAATAACAAACAATCCATCGATGCAATGTACAAGAAAATTAAAAAAAAGCTTAAGCAGGATGCTTAGAAAGAGGCAAAAAGAGAAGAAATTGCTAAAACAGCTTTTCCGCCTTCTGTAGAGAAAATTTATCAACAGGTAATCATGGCTTTTGCGAGGCCGAAAGTTTTTCTATATCCTTAAAAATCCTTTTAGCCTAGGACCGAGCAAGAATTGCTCATTTTCTTTAAGTTCAGGACGCACTTTTCAATGACAACAAAGGCATCTGTTTGTCACTAGATCGATTGGATGTAGCAAGGGCTTAATTTCAAGAAGTTTGATCTGCTGCCAAGAAAAAACTTATCAGCCGCATGCATAAAAAGTAACAGTGTGGACAACCTTCTACACTACGAACCTCATACGAGATAACTGCCCTAGCAGGTAACAACTCGCGGTTGGCCCCAGGATGATAAGGTCGATTTTCTGCTTGAGGTAATGATGAACAGCTAGCTTCTTGATCCGTCGTAAGTGGCTTGGAACTATTCTTAGAATTTTGATTAAGCTGTTCTTCTAACTGAGCAATGCGCGCTTTCAAGTTTGTTGATTACCTTTTCCTGTCTATATTTACCCAAGGCTTTTAGCTGAGCATTTTCAGACCTTAGCTCTACATTTTCTTTAAATAGTTTTTCGTGTGAAGGTTACATACTATTTACATGGATGCTTAAGTAAATATTAACTCTAGAAATTATTTTGTTTATCAGGTATCTATTGATA
>NZ_JRXI01000195.1:0-10487 GCF_000813645.1 Neochlamydia sp. TUME1
TCTTTTATAAACAAGGGTAAAATTATTTAAAACACCTTATAAGATTATTACCTAAATGCGGAGGCTAAAACGCTGCTTTAATTCAGGGGGAGATACTTTCCAGCAAGTTTCCATCCAGATTAAGATCTATCCCTGCGGGCAGCTGCTTTAAGCTTGCAGGCAAAACAGTTAGCTGGTTGTTGCTTAGGTAAAGGAGCCGCAGCTGAGAAAGAAGTCCTATCCCAGAAGGAAGAGTAGCTAGTTTGTTGCCCCCTAAGAAGAGCTCTTGCAGCTGAGAGAGCTGTCCTATTTCCTCAGGAAGCATGGTAAGTTGGTTATCGTTTAAATACAACGCTTGCAGCTTAGAAAGTTGCCCGATTGTTGAGGGAAGAGTAGCTAGTTTGTTGCCCCCTAAGAAGAGCTCTTGCAGATGAGAGAGGTTTCCTATTTCTGCAGGAAGAATGGTAAGTTGATTATCATTTAAATACAACCCTCGCAGCTTAGAAAGTTGCCCGATGGCTGCGGGAAGGGTAGTTAGCTTGTTACTACCTAAGAAAAGTTCTTGAAGCTGAGAGAGCTGACCTATCTTTGCAGGAAGCGAAGTGAGGTGGTTGCCGTTCAAACAAAGCTCTTTCAGATTAAAAAGCTTTCCTATTTTTGCCGTAAGGGTGAATAGATGATTATCGTTTAATTTAAGCTCATGTAGCTGAGATAATCCCCCTATCTCGGGAGGCAAAGCAGTCAATTCGCTTCCTGTTAGCTCAAATTTCTTAATATTTTTGCCATACCTTTTAATCCAACCTGCGAAAAGCTTTTCTTTCTTTTCTAAAGGCAAACTTTTGATGTCTGGTCGGTCTAAATATTTCTTATAGCCCGGCAATCTAGACTCTATTAAAAGACGATTAATGCTTAAAAGAAGTGATGTATAATTATCCAGGGTAAAATATTTTTTTTCTTCGATTTGGCCTCTAAATTCCGATGGAGCAAGAGATTTAGCTAGAGCGTAGGTTTGCCTAAAAATTTCCTTTACCTTTGCTAGTGTAGAAAGCCCAGCTGGTAGCTTGTAGAGTTTATCTAAAAGGTTAGTCTGCTCGGTAGCTTTTCGTTGAGGAAACCGCATTTTACCTATTTGCTTATAAAGAGAGGGTATAACTTCATTAGCTAGCAGGTGTTGCCATCTTGTACAAACGCCAAATAAGGAAGGACTAGCACAATCCTTTAAAATGTGGACTTGTATTTCATCAGGGAGAAGTTCGAGATTCATAGAACTTGGGATCATAGGTGGTCCTACTTATTAAGTTGTATATCTATTTTTGTGCTTTTTTATAAGATTAAATATATATATAAAAACAAATAAAGCAAGCAAATTTTAGAAGCAGGACAAGCAAGAAAAGCTCCACAATTTTAGGTAAATAATCCTACTAGCAAGTATTCCAAGTATTTGTGCAGAGCAAAAAATGTCGCTGTCCTTTCACACCTACTTCTCCTTTATGCTCTAGTATAGGTCTTCTAATAAAATAACTTAAGAGTCATTAGGGCAATTAAAAAGAGATAATAGGGCTCTGTTTGTTAGCTACAGGTATGTCGCAGGCAACCGAATGCGATCGATCCAAATATAAATAAAGAAAAACTCACCTAATTTTAAAGTTTTTTTTGCCAAGAGGAAGCTAGAAAATCAGCTATCCAACAAATGTTGGAGAGTAGCAAGAGCTTTTAACGAATAAAGGGTTGAAAAAATTAATTACCTAATATTTTAATTTCCAGAAAATTTATTTTATAGCTTTTAATTTGTTGATGACTAAGCTAGGAGTCAATAACTGAGGAAAAATAAAAGGCTCTTGCTCCTGCTGATAAAGCACATACAGGGGTACGCTATGGCGCCCAAATTTTTGCAGCTCTTCCGTAATAGCGGCATCTTTTTTTGTCCAGTCAGCTTTCATCCGCACTACGCCCTGCTCGTTAAATTGAGCATGAACGTCCGCCCCTCCCAATATCATATGATTAGCTTGGCATATTAAACACCACTTCGCTGTAAAATCAACAAAAACAGGAATACCTTGAGAAGTTAACTCTGCTAGTCGTTGAGGAGAAAACTCTTCCCATATAACCTCTTGCTCGGCTATAGCAGGAGAAGAAGAGATAGAGGGGGAGGTAGCCTTAGAAGCATAAAGTAAAGCATATAGACTAGCCAGCAGTCCAAAGATGGCTACGCTTGTAGCAATCCTACAGCTTAATTTGGAATGAAGAGGGGTCGCCCAGCGCCCGTAAATCCAACAAGCCATACTTATCATAAAAAAGGCCCCTAATAACAGGATAAGAGCTAATGCATTTGTTTGAGCTGCAAAAACCCACATTAACCATAACACGGAAGCAAGCATGATAAAGCCCATGAATTGTTTAAAGGTCTCCATCCATTTTCCCGGCTTAGGTAAAAAACGCAGAAAAGAGGGGTAAGCAGATAGGATAAGATAAGGAGACGCCATTCCCATTCCTAAGGAAGTGAAAATCAAAAAAGACAAGTAGAAAGGTAAAGTCATAGCAAAACCCACTGCTGTACCCAAAAAGGGGCCCGTGCAAGGGGTAGCTATGAGCGTGGCTAGTACCCCGCTTAAAAAGGAAGCACCTCTTCCCTTTTTTGTCCCTTGAGGCTGTAGCTGTCCGGCAAAAGAGCCCACTTTGATTCCTATTTCAAATACACCAAATAAGCTTAAACTAAAAATGAATAGGACCGCTGACAACAAAGCGACAAAAGCAGGCTCTTGCAGCTGAAATCCCCAGCCTACAGCATGGCCATAAGCCTTTAAAATCAAAAGAGCTGCAGACAATATCCAAAAAGAAACTAGAACGCCTGCACTAAACATCAAACCATGCTGTAAAGTCAACTGACGGCTTTGCCCCGACATTTTAACGAAGCTTAAAATTTTAAAAGAGATTACCGGTAGAACGCAAGGCATCAAATTTAAAAGCATTCCGCCCAAAAAAGCTAATATCAAAGCCATTCCCAATCCGCCCTCATAATCGCTGGGTTTGGAGGACAAAGTGATATTCCAAGGACGAGGGAAAGCCTCATTGAAAGCCCAGACAGAATTTTCTTTGTTAAGGTCTTGGATAGGCACAGCTACCTCGATAGCTTCCGTAGCTATTTTTTCTGCCTGCTGGATAGTCAGAACTAAAACACCTTTAAGAACATTTGTAGGCAACGAAGAATCTTTCTCTTTAAAGGCAATAGAGTAAGAAGAAAAAGAACTTTCTTGCAAGGAGATAGAAGGTTCTAAATGATAATCTATGCTTTGCCCCTCCTCGGGAAAGAAATAAATATTTAAAATTTTCTCTGCCGGCGCTAAGGGAGATTGCATGTTGAGCTCTATCAAATCATTGATACGCTTGGCCGTAATATTCCCACGAGTTTTTGGCAGCAAACGACGCGCTTGCTCGAAAATAGAGGTTAAAGACTTGTCCATGACTGGGGTAAAAGAAGTAGGGGTCAGGTTCATCTGCACTTTAGTTTCACCTGGCAAACAGGCCGAATCTGAACAGGCTAAGTATTTGATAGTCGCTCTAAACTTATAAGTGTCAGAATGATTGAGATTCTCAGGGGGGAAGATCTGGCACAACAAGTGCACCTCATTTTCATAGCCAAAGCCAATGGATGAAGGTGATTCAAAACGTTGCGGATAAGGCCATTGAAGCTCACCGGCTTTAAACCCAGGTGGCAGCTCCCAAGTAACCGAGACAGGCATGCCTGCATCTCCTGGATTTTTCCAATAAATATTCCACGAGGGAGCTATGGTAAGGCTAACTTTTATCCAAAAGGGCTCGGCCGCCTTAAAATTTATCGCTTCGGAATGCACATAAGCTTTAATAGGTAAAGAAGAGTCATTCACTAGAGGCTCGATTAAGCCAAGATTAGATGGAAATGAATGAAGTTGATTGACTTGAGAAGGATTTTCACTGTATAAGAGAGGGATGAAAATGATCAAAAAGCCGAGTAACCTATAAGTTATATGCCGGAATTTGACTGCCAATGTAAAACCCTTCTTTATTTAATTAAAGGCTATACTTTAAAGGATTTATGAATGAATGTAAACATTTTTATAGCTACTAATCCCTTTTATGAAGCCTATATACATTCTGATTTTTTAGGCAAATTGATCTTTATTGGTCTTCTTCTACTATCCATGATAACCTGGATTATTTTACTCCATAAAATCTGGCAAACCTACCAGGCAAGAAAACAAGCGGCTCGTTTTTATGATATCTTTCAGCTTCAGAAACAAAATCCCTTGAATTTAGATTGTGAAGCTGCCAGTAGGGTAAAAAATAGCAACCCCTACATGGATCTTTATTCTCTTCTTAAAAAACAGACGATGGAAATCTTTAATAAAAATAAGTATGTGATGCAAAAAAATAGGGAGGCTGAACAAAGTGTACCGTTTCTTTCTCTTACGGATATTGATTTTATACAAAGCTCTTTAGCTACTCAAATCGCTCATCAAACTAAAAATTTAGAAAAAAACCTTTTTATCCTATCCACGGTGGTAAGCCTAGCTCCATTTTTAGGATTACTTGGCACTGTGTGGGGCATATTGACAAGCTTTTCAGACTTCCAGGTACAAGCATCAGGCAGCACACCTCAAATGGTACTAGGTGGGCTTTCTCTTGCCTTGGCTACAACAGTTTTAGGGCTCATCGATGCCATTCCTGCTCTAATTGGCTATAATTATTTAAAACATGCGATTCGCGATTTTGAGATTGAAATGGAAAGCTTTGCCAACGAAATGTTGGGTGCTGTAGAGCTGCAATATAGAAAAGTGGACTTCTCATGAACAGACGATTCATTCAGGCTTCTATCCATAAAAATATCGAAGAACCTACTGTTAATCTAACCCCTCTAATTGATGTGGTCTTTGTCATTTTAATTATATTTATTTTGATAGCTCCTCTGCTGGAGCTTGATAATGTAGAGCTTGCCCAGGCGGCCTCTGGCTTGCACGAAAGCAGCTCAAACTTTGTTCAAGCTAGCAGCCCTATCTCCATTCATGTGCGCAAAGATAATACTATTTGGTTTAATAAACAAATGGTGACTCTAGAACAATTATTTACCTTGTTAAAAGACGCCAAAAAACGTTATCCTGCTGCCCAGCCCCAGTTATATCATGACCGCACGGCCCACTTTGGAACCTATCAAGCCGTTAAGAATACAGCTGAAAAAGCAGGATTTACTCAATTAGATGTGATTCTTAAACCTGCCTAGTTTTTTAACTATTATGAGTAGTATCTACCTCCACGATAAGACGTTATGGCCAATCACTCTCGGGGTCATCATCATCCATGTGGGAATGATTTTAGGAATGATCTTGCTCCCTTTTTCCAAACAAGCTCCTCGCCAATACAACGAACGTCTAGTGGTGCATACAATTTCGCTCACTCCCCCAAAAATTCAAACAAAATCCTCTCCCCTCCCTAGTGAGAACAAAGAAAAACTGGCTCTAAATTCTAATATTCTTCCCGGTCCAAAATCCCCAGAAGAAATTGCCGCTAAACTTATTGCCTCGCCTCCCCCTATCCCTCTTAACGTAGAAGAAGCAAAACCTCACACAAGTTCTTCGGCTCCTACAGAATCTACTCAAAAAATTGAAACCCCTTCTTCAACCGATAAAAAAAACATAAAAGCTTTAAACTCTACCGCTATTCAACAGACGCCCAATAAAAAAGCAGTCCCTAAAAAAGAAAATGCAATTCCTCAATCCACCCATTCAAAAACCGGCAAACCATCTATTAAGAAAGACAATACTAAAAAAAGCGTTAGTCCTGCATCTACTGCAGCCAAGCCTGCTGAAAAAAAGCCGATAAAAGCCCCCTTGAAAAAGACTTCTGCAGAGGCTCAACATGAAAGCCCTAATTCCCAAGCAAGCCCCGAAGCCAAGGAGAAACAGAAAAAACTTCTTGCAGCTGCCCAGGCCAGCCTTGCCAAGCTTGAGCAGAGCCGAGCTCATCGAAATGCTTCTTCCTCTCAAGCAAGTCAGACGGCACTCGCCTCAGCTGCTACCATCCCTGCTTTGCAAACAGATACTCTCCCTGCAGCTTATACCCTTCCTTCTAGCGCAGTAGAGAGAAGCTATAGAGATGAGTTAGCTAGCCGGCTTAAACTTTTACTAAAATTACCTGAGCACGGGGAAGTTCAACTGAAATTAACAGTCGATCGCTTAGGCCGAGCCATCAAGGTAAATATCATTAAATCTCCTAGCCACTTAAATCGCCTCTATATAGAAAAAAACTTGCCTACGTTAAAATTTCCTCCTCTAGGAAAAGATTTTGCAAACATGTCGGAATATACTTTTATCATTCAATTAAGTAATGAATTATGACTCATCTAAAATATTATTTTATTATTTTGTTCCTTTTTTTAGTCTTTAAGCAAAATCTGTCAGCCCTAGCAAACGAAGACAATGAAAAAATTGTAGTGAGATTAGCAACGGAAAGTAAGCTAATGCCCCTTTATCTAGCTCCCTTTTATCAAGAAAATCCTGCCTTTACTGCTCATTACATTCAGCAGCTAGAGCAGGTTTTACAATTTGACTTAAATCATAATGGCATGACCTTCACATTGAAAAATGAGTCTAAAGCCCCTGTTGGCAACTTTCTTGATGCCGTTAATAGCTCTAGCTGGAAAAGCCTGAATGTTTACTATGTATTAAAAATATTGATTAAAGACAATCAAATGTCGGCAAGAATGCTTTCCATGAGCAGTGACCATGAAAAATCAGTAAATAATATTCCTTTAAGTGGAGACCTTAGCCAAGATCGCCGGCAAATACATCGTTTAGCCGATAGCCTCCATAAAAGCTTATTTGGCAGTGAAGGAATAGCCAGCACGCGAATAATTTACACCTGCAAAACCTCGCATGGCCTTAAGTCTATTGCCGAAGTATGGGAAGCTGATTACGATGGCGCCAATGCCAGACAAATTACACATGAAAACAGTCTGATTGTTACCCCTACCTATATTCCTCCCCAACAAGGCCACGCGAGTGGAAGTATCATGTATGTCTCTTATCGAGCAGGGCAGTCAAAAATCTATATAGCTTCCTTAAAAGATGGTGTAGGCCGGCGCTTCAGCTTACTTAAAGGTAATCAATTAATGCCCGCCATTGCCAAACAAAGGGATAAGGTAGCTTTCATTTGCGACTATACCGGCAACCCTGATCTTTTCCTGCAAACGTTTGATCCTGAAAAAGGGGCTATAGGTAAACCTCAACAAATTTTTTCTACCTATCTAGCCACGCAAGGAACTCCTACCTTCAGCCCAGATGGAAGTAAAATTGCTTTTGTCTCTAACAAAGATGGATCTCCCCGTATTTATGTCATAGACATCCCAGCGCCCGGGGCAAGCCTTAAAAACATTAAAGCTCTCTTGATTAGCAAATCAAATCGTGAAAATACCGCCCCTGCCTGGTCCCCCGATGGCAGTAAGCTAGCTTACTGCGCAAAGAGCCAGGATACCCGCCAAATTTGGATTTATGATTTTGACAAAAAGCAAGAAAGGCAAATTACTAAAGGAGGTGGTCATAAAGAAAATCCCACCTGGGCTCCTAATAGCTTACATCTTGTCTTTAACTCTGCGGGCAATAATAGCAGCGAACTTTATTTGATCAATTTACATCAACCAGAAGCAGTAAAAATTTCCTCGGGAGAAGGTCTGAAGCGCTTTCCTGCATGGGAACCTAAATTTAGCAAATAGCTCGTTGCCTTATACTGCTAGTCAAGCTCTAAGTCCCCTAAGGGCACTTTTCTTCCATCGGCTACTTGGCTTTGATCCTTAAAGCTTTTGCTTTGCCCCTGGCTAAATTTAAAAGGCTATAATAAACTCTACAAAATCGCTCCAGTAAGAGCAAAAAATTTAAAACCCAGTAGCAAGCCTTTTTATAGCTTTTCAGGATCATACGCCTAAAACGGCTCAAAACATAAGCGACTTAATATTAAAAGGATAAACTATCTAAAGCCTTTTTAGAAAGATAGGGTTATCCTCCTATCTTTCCTTTGTAAAACAAGCTAATTAAAAAAGCTCTTTCAGAATATTTCCCCTTTTATGTTACTATCTCATTTTTATAATTATTTATAGCCACAAAGCCGAGGATTTTATGAAACTAGCTCCCTATTGCCTGCTTTTGAATATATTTCTCATTAGCTTATCCTTTACAAGCTGCAGGCGCACGAGCGATGATGTATGGGAAGATACGAAAACCGCTGGGCGTCATATTGGAAGAGGTGTTAAATCTCTTGGCGGTAAACATGGAGATTCACGCCAGGTCTATTCTCCTGACGAATTTTATACCATGGGTAAGCAAAGCAATTCTGCTAACATTTATGCTAACGAAGACTTTATACCGTTACAAGATCAGCCCCACGATGCCGAGTTAGCAATGGCAGAGTCTGTTAGCCAACAGCCGAGAGAAAATCCAGGTGATCCAGGCAGTACTATTCCCAACATTCAATTTTTCAAAGATCCTAGTACTATTCAAGGCCTTTCAGGTATTTTCCAAAGTATCAAATTTGATTATAATAGCAATTTGATCAAAGGACAGGAAAATATGACTATCTTACGCAAGGTAGTAGACTATCTGCAAAGAAATCCTAACACCTATATTTTTATTGAAGGGCATACTGACGAAAGAGGAGCAGAAGCTTATAACCTAGCTTTAGGTTCGCGTCGTGCTAACGCTGTTCGTAATGCTCTGATTGCCGAAGGCGCCAGTCCGGATAATATTTTTACGATCTCTTACGGTAAAGAACGTCCTGCCGTGATGGAAAGTCACGAAGAAGCCTGGGCACAAAATCGTCGAGCAGAATTTAAAATCTATCAAAGATAATGTTTATAGAAATCTTCTTTTCAAGGCTCAGGTTGCGGAAGCAACCTGGAGTGATAAAAACTATAATATTCCTTATCCTACCTTTAAAACTTTGCTGTTTAGGCAATATTGAAGCGGCCCCTACTCGTTATTATAACGATCAAACAGCCGTGGTTTTACGTGAAATGCGCGCTAATCTGGATGATTTGCGTCATGAGGTCAGCAATCACGAAATTGAAATCAAAACCTATGATGAGAAAGCCCGTACTTTAGAAACGATTATCGACTCGATGCGCCAGCAATGGATAGAAGCAGGGCATGCGCAAACAGAAGCATGGAAAGATTCTTCTAAAGCTCTGGAAATGAAAATTAATAGCCTTGAGCTACTTACTCAAGGGATAATTTCTGATGTTAAGCAGTTTAAAACCTACACGAATGAAATAGCGACCACACTCTCTCAGTATAAGCAAAAGCTCACGGAATTTGAAAAAATTATTGAATTTCAAAATCAAAACATAGACAACCTTCATCAAGCGATTAAATCCGTTGCAGAGGCTTTAAATCCCACAAGCGGCCTTTCGGAAAAAGCTGAGCTTCCATCCGTTAGGATTTATAAGGTGGTACCCGGCGACACTTTAGAAAAAATTGCGCGTAAGCATCAAACGACTATTCAAGCCATTAAAGAGCTTAATGGCCTTTCCCATGATAAGATCGTTGTTGGCCAAAATCTTAGAATCCCATGAGTAATTCGCAAGCGATTGGAATTTTTGACTCAGGTATCGGCGGGCTAACAGTGATGAAACAAATCATGCATAAGCTTCCTCATGAAAAACTTATTTATTTCGGCGACTCGGCCAGGTTGCCTTATGGCGACAAAAGTGCCGATACAATTCTGCGTTATTCTATAGAAAACGCCATCTTTTTAATGGAACACCAAATTAAATTACTAGTCATCGCCTGCAATACAGCTTCAGCCTATGCCGTGGATAAGTTGAAACAGATCCTTAAAATCCCTATTGTTGATGTGATTCAGCCAGGGGTGGAGCATGCCGCTAAAGCTTCACGCCACCTAAGAATAGGCGTGCTTGCTACGCGAGCGACCACTGAATCAGGTATTTATCCGCAACAAATTAAAAAGAAGCTTCCCTCTTGCCAAGTTTACTCCATGCCATGCCCCCTGTTAGTGCCCCTTATTGAAGAGCATCTATTTGATCATCCGGCCACTCAGCTGATTATTAAAGATTATCTTGCCCCTTTAAAGCAAAGCAGCATTGATACATTACTTCTTGGATGCACTCACTATCCTCTTCTTCGTCCTTTGATCCAAAAGGAAATAGGGCCGCATGTCTGTATCGTAGATTCGGCTAGCACCTGCGCAGAACATGTTTCACTCACTTTAGATACATATAATTTACATGCCTGCCCTGATGAAAAACCTTCTCATCGCTTTTATGTCTCTGATTATCCTGAAAAATTTCGCTTGCATGGCTCCAAGTTTCTTGGACATCCCATCGATAAAGTAAACATTCCTTTAAAAATGAAGTTTGAGATTTAAAGTAGACGCCCAGCAAATACTAGTGGGTTTCCTTTATCAAATGAAAGATAGATTGTTATTTATTCGTAAGACTATTTATCAGCTGATGGGTCTGAAAAACAAAA
>NZ_JRXI01000196.1:0-33422 GCF_000813645.1 Neochlamydia sp. TUME1
AATTTGTTAAATTTTGGAGTTTACTTGTCTTTCTTAAGTAGTTAATCTTTTGATTTAAACTATAGCAGGAGCCATGCTATCGTTTGTTAACTTTAAGGAAAGGGATAAGCATGAAACATTCCGTATTTACTTCCGAATCAGTAGGAATTGGTCATCCTGATAAAGTGGCTGATCAAATCTCTGATGCTATATTAGACGCTTGCCTTGAACAAGATGAAGACTCTAGAGTGGCCTGTGAAACAATGGTAACTTTGGGTCTTGTCGTTGTCGCAGGAGAAATTACGACCAAAGCGCAAGTGGATTATCAAGAAATCGTACGTAACACCCTCAAATATATAGGATACGATCAAGCACAAGAGGGCTTTGATTATCGCTCATGTGGCGTGCTAACTTCCATTCATAAGCAATCTTTAGACATCGCACAAGGCGTCAATGAAAGCGAAGGCCTTTATAAAGAACAAGGTGCAGGCGATCAAGGCTTAATGTTTGGGTATGCTTGTGAAGAAACACCCGAGTTAATGCCTCTGCCTATCACGCTAGCCCATCAAATTGTTCGAGAACTTCATTGCATTCAGCAAAACAAACAACTTCCTTATCTAAGACCCGATGCTAAAACGCAAATTACAATCGAATATAATGAAAAACATCAACCCATTCGTCTTCATACCGTCGTTATCTCCGTACAGCATGCAGAAGAAGTTAAAAGAGAAACAATCGTCCATGATATGAAAGCACTTGTGCATAGGATAGCCCCTAAAGGCTTTATTACAGATCATACTCTTTTCTACATTAATCCTACCGGCCGTTTTGTTATTGGAGGCCCTGCGGGAGACTGTGGGCTTACCGGAAGAAAGATTATTGTAGATACTTATGGAGGAATGGGCCATCACGGAGGTGGGGCTTTTTCAGGTAAGGACCCCTCTAAGGTAGACCGTTCCGCTTCCTATGCAGCGCGTTATGTGGCAAAAAACATCGTGGCGGCCAAATTAGCCCGGCGCTGTGAAGTGCAAATTTCCTATGCCATTGGTGTTGCTCATCCAATTTCTATTAAAATTGATACCTTTGGTACAGGTTCAGTAAGCGAAAATATTCTCAGCAGGGCTGTCCCTTTAGTGTTTGATTTAACACCTAAAGGTATCATTCAAATGCTTAATTTAAAAAGGCCTATTTATCGTTCTACCGCTTTTGGTGGGCATTTTGGGCGCCATGAAGAAAACTTTACTTGGGAAAAAACAGATAAGATTATTTCCTTGTTAGAATGCGTAAAGATGGAATCCTTTGCCGCAGGATAGAGTATGTCATTAACAATCGAGCAAATGAAAAAACTTCTCAAAGAAATTAACTCTTCTTTAAAAGAAGTGCTTTTTGATTATTGCACAGCTCCACATTCCCAAAAGATTGTCCTTCATTTCAAAGAGGCTCTCCCTTTATTGATTTGTTTTCAAGAAGCCTTTTTACGTTTTCATCTTACCCAATACTCTGGCCAAGATACTTCTTCATTTTTTTCTAAAAAGCTGACTCAGCACCTACGGGGGTGGTACTTAAAAAGCTGTGAACTTGTCAATGAAGATAGAATTTTACGGATGGTTTTTAAAAAAGGCGAGCTCACCCAAACTCTTATCAGCGAGCTTATTCCTAAAAAACCCCATTGCTATCTTGTGGATAGCCAACGTAGTATCCTAGTTTCTTTACATCCTACTATCCATACTTCTTATATTCCTCCTAAAACTCTGCCTCCTCTTCTATCACTCGGCTCTCCTGAAGATATTACTAGTACTTCGGTTGAAGCTATGTACAGACATAAAGAGTTAGAAGCTGAATTTCTTAAAAAAAGAAATACGCTAGTTGCCGAGCTAAAAAATAAATTGAATAAAACCCAGAAAGCCGAAGCTAAATTTTCTGAAGAGCTAGAGAAAGCACTTCTTTGGGAACAAGCACACCATGAAGCTTCCCTTCTTCAAGCCAATCTATATAAGATAACTAAGGGTTTAAGGCAGGTCAGTGTCAATGATTGGTTGAAAGATAATAGAGAAATCATTTTAAACTTAGATCCTACCTTGCCGCCCTCAGAAGAAGTCTCTAAGCGCTTTCAAAAAAGTAAAAAATTAAAGAAAGCGATTGACCCCCTCTCCGCTCAGTTAAAGCAGGCCCATCAAGCCGTAGAAAAGTTATCTTTAATGCTAGAACAGGTGCAACAGATAGAAACTAAGCAAGAGCTTGAAAGTTTTTGCCAGATACATGAAGAGCTATCTAAAAAAATAACAAAGAACAAACTAGCCAAGAAGACTTTATCTTTACCTTATCACGAATTTGTTACTCAAGCAGGGTTAAAGATATGGGTGGGTAAGAACGCCCATGCTAACGATAAATTAACCTTTACTTATGCCCATGGCTCAGATTATTGGCTACATGCTAGAGATGGCCCTGGATCGCATGTCATTTTACATCTGGGTAAGCATCTTAAACCCGATGAAGAATCTCTACTAGATGCCATTCATGCAGCTCTTTTCTACAGCAAAGCTAAAGAGCGCCAAGAAGGAGAAGTTTGCATCACTCAATGTAAATATGTTTCGCGTTATAAAAAAAATCTTCCAGGAAAAGTCCATCTCTCTCTTCAACGTATTACCTATGCTAAAATAGATCTGGAGCGGCTGAAAAAGCTTAAAGAAAATAAGTTTACCAATCTTAGTTAGGGTTTAAGGGTGAGTTAAATAATAGAAGTTCTGGGCAAGCTTCTTATCCAATCACGTAATAAAACTATGCCTTTAACTAGCGAGGAAGCTGTTGGAGATGTAATACTGCTTGAAAAAACTTTATCTGTAGAGCCTAAAAAAGGGAATTAACTCTTTAAAAGCTGACTTTCTCCTTAAAAAGAGATTTTTATTAAGCATAGGTTTGCATAAAAAGCTGCTCAAAGGCGTATTATTTCATCCGATAACCTATTAGCTGATGAGGACGCAAGCCATTTCATTTATAAGCAAAAACGCTGCTTTATTTTTCCTGAAATATTTTCCAGTGGATTCTCTTTCACCTGAAGCTTTCGTAGAGCTGGTAACTGTCCTATTTTGACAGGAAGGGAGGTAAGGTGATTGCCGTTTAAGTAAAGCTCTTGCAGCCGAGAAAGCTGCCCTATCTCTGAAGGAAGAGAGGTAAGTTGGTTGTTGCTTAATCCAAGCTCTTGTAGCTGTGATAGCTGCCCTATTTCGATAGGAAGGGTAGTGAGTCGATTTCTATGCAAGCCAAGCTCTTGCAGCCGAGAAAGCTGCCCTATCTCTGAAGGAAGGGAGGTAAGCTGGTTGTTGTTTAAGCCAAGCAATTGCAGCCGTGATAGCTGTCCTATTTCTGCCGGAAGGGTGGTAAGCTGGTTGTGACCTAATTCAAGCAATTGCAGCTGTGATAGTTGCTCTATCTCTGCCGGAAGGGTAGTGAGCTGGTTGTTGCTTAAGCCAAGCAATTGTAGCTGTGATAGCTGCCCTATCTCTGGGGGAAAGAGAGTAAGCTGGTTGTTGCTTAAACCAAGCCCTTGCAGCTGTAGTAGCTGCACTATCTCGGTGGGAAGGGTGGTGAGCTGGTTGTGATCTAATTCAAGCTCTTGCAGCTGTGATAGCTGCCCTATCTCCGCGGGAAGGGAGGTAAGCTGGTTGTTGCTTAATCCAAGCTTTTGCAGTTGCGATAGTTGCCCTATCTCTGCAAGAAGGGAGGTGAGTTGATTGTTGCTTAATTCAAGCAATTGCAGCTGCGATAGCTGCCCTATCTCTGCAGGAAAGAAGGTAAGTTGGTTATTGTTTAAGATAAGCCCTTGCAGTTGCGATAGCTGCCCTATCTCTGTAGGAAGAGTGGTAAGCTGATTGTTGCTTAATCCAAGCTCTTGTAGCTGTGATAGCTGCCCTATCTCTGCAGGAAAGAAGGTAAGTTGGTTGTTGTTTAAGTCAAGGCATAGCAGTTGCAATAGCTGCCCTATCTCTGTCGGAAGGGAGGTAAGTTGGTTGTTGCCTAGGCCGAGCCCTTGCAATTGCGATAGCTGGCCTATCTCTGCCGGAAGGAAGGTAAGCTGGTTGTTGCTTAAATCAAGCGCTTGCAGCTGTGATAGTTGCCCTATTTCTGCCGGAAGGAAGGTAAATTGGTTGTTTCTTAAGTCAAGATCTTTCAGTTTTGTTAATTGCCCTATCTCTGGAGGTAAAAAGGTTAAGCCAATTCCTTGTAAGTTTAGCTTCATAAGTTTTTTGCCATGCCTTTTAATCCACTTACTAAAAAGCTTTCCTTTTTCTTCTAAAGGCAAATACTTGATTTCTTCTCGGCTTAAATATTTCTCTCCCCCAGGGATTTGTTTCCAAATTAAGAGGCGATTAATATTTAAGAGATAAAAGGAATAATTAGCCAGAGTAAGATATTTTTTTTCTTCGGTTTTCCATTCAAATTCTAAGGGATAAAGGAATCTAGCTAGAGTAAAAATTTGCTTAAAGATTGCATTTACTTTTGCTGTTTTAGAAAGCCCTTCTTCTAGCTTATAAAGCTTATCTAAAATAAAAGCCTGCTCGTTAACATCTCCTTGAGGAACATGCATTTTACCTATTTGCTTATAAAGAGAAGGCATGACTTCATTAGCTAGCAGTTGGCGCCATCTTCCACATACACTAAATAAGGAAGGGCTAGCACAAGCCTTTAAAATAGGGACTAGTATTTCATTAGGCACGCTTTCAATGCTGCTAAAAGAGCTAGGATTCATTGTATGGCCTTCTTTAAATTTGATGATTTTTTTAATCTTTCTTTAGGGCATCATATAGGGAAAAACGCAAAACATACAAGAAAATGCTAGAAATAGAGCCGTAGCCATAAAGCTTGAAAATAGAGGAATGTAATGAACTGCTAAAGACTTTACCCCTGCTTTGGCAAAAAACTTTAAAGGTTAATGGCTCTTGATAGGCCGGGAAGTTCTCTGTATCCTTAAAGCTTTTTGAAAGCAAGCCTCTTCATCCCCTTTAAACATTAGGTGATAAAGATACTAAAATATTTTAGCTCGCCGCCGTAAATACTGCCTTATGCCCGGGAAATTGCATGAAGATTTTATTTACCCTTTAGCATTTCCATTATGGAGTCTCGATCCCATCCAGCCTTTGCTCTCTTACCCTTAATTCCTACTTTTGTTTTTGTATCACCGTGATTTCTCGCCACATTTCAGAATAATACGCTTTCAATTAACACTTTCTACAATTAAGCATACGATACAGCACATAAGCTTTTTATCCTTTTTTCGTTTAGGCATACCTTTTCCCACGAAGCTATCGCCATCTTCTCTAGCTCTTTGTAACCCTTGTAGATACGATTGGACCAATAATGGCTGCGCAAATAGTGCCCCATGTTTTCAACCGGGTTAAGTTCAGGACTATAAGGAGGCAAGAAGAAAAGGTGAATATTAAGAGGAAACTTAATTGCCTTGCTAATATGATAACCAGCTCGGTCTAAAATTAATAAGGCATGAAAAGAAGCTGGTAATGACTGATTAATTTGCTTAAGAAGAATTTCTAACCCCTTGGCTATTTAGGAAAGGAAGAATTATTCCTTTTGCCTTCCCTGAACGTGGGCAAACAGCTGTAGCTACATAGAAGTTTTTATACTCTGTCTGCCTTAAGAGTTTTTGGCCTAGTTCCTTTTTTTGCCCATCTCCTAGTGAAGGTGCTTTGTTGCCTAAAGCCTTGCTTCATCTTCAAGCCAAACTTCGATCTTTTGTTTAAGAAATTGTTTGTTTAAAGTGGTAATGACTTCTGGAATTTTTTTAAGGGCTTCTTGTTCTCTTAAGTTGGCTTTATAGTGCTTAAGGGCGGGGGGACCAAGGGTGGCATAGTGACAGCGACGTAAAATTGCCCAAATTCCTGGAACGGTTAAGTTTTTGCTAAACTCCTTTTTTAATATAGCTTGCAAATCACGTAAATGGAAAACATTGATGTTTTCTTCAGATTTAGTCCCTTTTTCTACTCGCTCTAAAAATGCTTTTTCTTGCTTAAACGTTAAAGCTCTTTTTCTGCCGGTTATTTTAGGTCTTCTATCTTTTAGTCCTTCCACCTGGTTTTGTGAATTCTATCTAGCCGGTGATTTTTTCACTTAGCCTATAGAAAAGCATTCCTATTTATTATTCTTCCTCTTCTAAGAAACGATAGCCCACTCCGCGGACCGTCTCAATCCATTGAAAGTTGGGGCCTAATTTTTTACGAAGAGAAGCAATGTGCACATCAATATTTCTATCCACCACGAAAGCGTCACTATTTTGAATATCGTCAAGCAATTGGTTACGTGTTAAAACCTTACCCATATTTGTTACCAAGCGCTTTAAAATCCCAAACTCTGACAGGGTTAAAGATATAGATTTATCGTTTTTTCTTACTAGATAACGCTCTACTTCCATCGTAAAATTACCAAATGCAATAGTTTTTAAAGCTTTTTCAGGGAGATCTTTGCCACGTCGTAGTACAGCTCGAACGCGTGAAAATAAAACTTTAGGAGAAAAAGGCTTCGCAACATAATCATCGGCCCCTAATTCCAGCCCTAACACTACATCTAATTCCTCACTTTTTGCAGAAATCATAATGACAGGGATATCTTTTAATTCGGGATGAGTTTTCATTTTTCGGCAAACATCTAGGCCACTTAAGCCAGGAAGCATAATATCCAAAATAACTAAATCCGGTTTTTCTTTTTCAATGGCCCTTAATCCATTCAGACCATCAGTTTCTGTATGCAATTTATATCCAGAAATATCTGCTTGTAATTTAATCAATGCAGCTATATCTTCCTCATCTTCAAGCAGGACAATTTTTGATTTTTGCATGATACGCCTTATCTCAAGGTAAATTCTTTTTATAATTTATTTTAACATAGGCTGGATTTTTATTTCATCAAATTTTAAAATACTTTTTTTAATGGTTTTTTCTTTCATTAAAAATTTTTTTACAAAGTTTAGTATAGAAGATTTTTAAGGTTGACTCTAATGTCCTATTTTAAAATTTTTACTCTTTCGTTGTGTATTAGCTTGCTGTTTATTGCTCTCTTTATAGGGTTTGCTTTTGATTCAGGAAGCACTCTTGACCAAACTTATGAGTATTTTTCTAGCCAACAATACGATGAAGCACGCCGCCATCTCTTACATGGCGATCATCCTATTTCATTAGCAGATTTATATTTATATGAAGGGTATATAACCCGTGAGAAATTAGGAGCAGAAAAATCACAACCTTATTTTTTAGAGGCTCTGCAGCATCCGGCTAATAAAAGAAGCAACACCGCTTTCGAATTATCATTAAATTTAGCCTTGAATGCTTTTTTACAAAAAGATCCAGAAACCTTACACCAAGCGCTTGATCAATGCCTTTTGTATACTAATGCTGATCATCCTTGGTTCCTTTTCTTTAAAGGCAACTATTTTTATCTGCTTAAAGATTATCCTCAAGCCCTTACCCATTGGCAAGCTAGCCAATCTAGACCCTGGCTATCTAAATGGATGGAAGCAAGTTTTCAACGTCATCTTCCAGAAGATAAAGTGAGGCTTAATTGTTTATACGCTCAAATTGAGCTAGGCCAATTGGAGGAAGCCCGCCAAGCTTTGAAAGAAATGCTTTTTACCTCTCCCGCGGCTACCAAGCATGATTCTAACCTTCTATTAGCCTTAAGCTACAGGAAAGAAGCCGAGACATTGCTCCCACCTGCACGCCCTTTTGCTTTTCAAAAAGCTGCTGACTATCTCCAATTGCTGCCCGAAGAGAATGTCTATTACATTCAAGAAAAAAGCTCCCTCGCTCATTCCTTTAAAGAACAGCTTTTGCAAGAAATTGAAGGCTCCACATTTATAAACTTACCGCTTTATCTTCAGACGTTAGAAAAAATGCAGGCTTCTACTCAATTAGAGGAAATAAGTAAGCGATTTGCTCAAAGATTTACTGAGATGACCCTTACAGGAAATATTGAGGAAGCTTCGCAATTTATCCAAGGAATAGCAGACCATTTGCATGAAGGTAATTTTAATCAGCTATTGGCCTCACAATTAACAGCCTCTATGCAAGAAGCAATAAAAAAGGGCCGCCTTCATTACTGGAAAGAGGGTTGGATTCTCAGCCAAAAGCTTCTCTCTTCTGATTCCTCATGCCTGCCAACACTCATCAATGCTTTAACATCTAAAATCTTAGGATTGCTTGAGGATGATTCTGAAATTTTTAAAGAAATTTACTCCTATCTTGGCCTATGGCAGGCTTTAGAAAAAAGGGCTTTCCAGCGCTATACTTTAGCTCGGCAGTTATTGCAAAAAGCTGAATGTCTTTGGTCGCTTAAAAATGAACCTCAAAAAGCCATCAATCTTATAAAATTAGCCACCTCCTTACCCTTCGAAGAAGAGCTAAAAGAGTTCCAGCAAGATATTGAACGTGCAGTCATTAAAATATATCGACAGGCAGTTCTTCAAGATAATATTCACCAGTTTGCCTTTATTCAACAAGCTGTACAACAATTTAATTTTAATTCTCTGCCCGTCCTGGAGGCAGCAGAAATTGCTAATCAAATAGCAGATGCGCAATACTTGTACAAAAAAAAGCAGTTTACCTTAGCTGCCGATAAAGCTTTAGGAGTGCTTAAAGTTGCTCCTTGCGATCAAGCAGCTCGCCGTATAGCTGTTTTGGCTGCTTATCAAGAAGGGAAATATTTTGAGGTGGTCGAACATGTTAAACATTTAAACAGTCTAGATTTTTCTATCTTAGAGCCTCTGGCCATCTCTATGCTCATTACGGGAGAGAAGGAAGGCGCCTCTTTTCTGAGACTTCTCTCCGATCATCAGCCTTTATCTGATGATAATAAGCTGCGCCTAGGTTTAGGCTATTTACTAATATCTCAGCCCGAACCAGGCATTGGTTGGCTGTCGCAAATTCAAAGGGCTAAAAATGATGGATTCCATGATGAAGTCCTCCTAGGATTTTATATTGCCGCCTTTCAAAAACAAGATTGGCCACAAGTGATTAACTTGTATTCTCAACTGGCTCCTTCTAGGCAGCAAATTCCTGCCGTTCAAGGAATGATTATCCAATCTTATCTTGCCCAGGATCAAAGAGAGCAAGCCGAAGAGCTATTTGCTACCTTTTTAAAGCACAGTTCCTTTGACTTTCTTGAAGAAAGGGACTCTACGGCTTATAATATCCTTAAAAAGCATTTGTATAGTTTTAATGCCTACGATTTTGCTGCCCGCTATTTTCTGTATGTCAAAAAAGATTTAGCCCAAGCCTTAAGTTATTTTCGTGAAGTTAAAAATCCCCTTCCTGATCTTCTTTTAGAAAGGGCCCAGCTTGCTTATACATTAAAAAATCACCCTGAATCTGTTAAAGATTTACATGAAGCCTTACAAAACGCTCAGGGCTTGCCACGAGAAAAAGCTTTATTGCTTTTAGGTCAAATTTATTTTGAAATTGGTCTATATCCTGATAGCGTTTCTTGTTTTAAAGAACTATTTGCTTTAAATTGTCGGCAGGATCTGAGTGTTCATCGATTATATGGCCAAGCGCTTACCCTCCTAGGAAGACCTGATCTTGCCTCTATACATTTTAGGCACTTTGAAATAGATCATCTTGCTTCATCTTCACCTCCTCAAAATTTTGGCATAGACCTTAAGGAAAATAAATCTCTCAATAAAAGACAACAGCTATTAGAACATCAGCTACAGTTATACCCTCAAAGTATCTCCCTTCAGCTGCTTTCAGCTAAAGAGCTTGTTTTTTGTTTCAATTATTCAGCGGATAGCTGCGATAATAGATCTGAAAAACTTCTATTAGCACACGAAATTCTTAAGAAAATTAATGAAAAGCACTCTTACCTTCCAGAGGCCTGGTATCTTCAAGGCCAAGTTTTAACTCATTTAAAACTTAATCGAAGTGCCAAACAAGCTTTCTCAAAAGCAATTGATTTAAATCCTTACTATGTTGAAGCCTATAAGCAACTAGCGATAATTAATAAAACTGAGAAAGATTTTGGCTCTGCTCTTTATCATCTGAGGCAAATTTTACAAATTGCTCCCCATGATGAAGAAGCATGGAGGTCGCTGGCTTGTATAGAAGAAGAGCAAAATCATCTCAGCGATGCCATTCAAGCCTGGAGTAAAGCATTAAAGCTCCAACCCCTTCACCCTCTTTATTTACTCAAATTAGCGCATTTAAGTTTTAATCTACACGCCACAGAATGGAGTGAGAAGGCATAAATTAATTATACCGATCCCCTCAAAAAAAATTTAAAGATGGAAATTAATGTGCCCGGCAAGCTTTTGCTCCTTCTTAATTGAATCTTTTTGCTTTTTGCTATATCCTATAAATAATTTAAAAGAGATCCATTGATGTTTTTTGTATTTGTACTTTTTGCCCTTTTTGCTAGCGTTTTCACAGTCGGCAAAGTCG
The DNA here is from genome assembly GCF_000813645.1 of Neochlamydia sp. TUME1. NCBI lineage: Bacteria > Pseudomonadati > Chlamydiota > Chlamydiia > Parachlamydiales > Parachlamydiaceae > Neochlamydia > Neochlamydia sp. TUME1. Next base: position 10,416 of record NZ_JRXI01000196.1, read on the forward strand.
CTCTAGAATATGCCCAGCCTTTTTTTCTGATTGGATCACGCATGCTAGTGGCAGGTATACTTCTTTTAGCCTATGAATTTTACCGCAAGGGCGCCCACATCTCCATGAACTGGCACAGCTTTGGTCGTATCTTACGCCTAGCTTTCTTTAACATTTATATTACCAATGTACTCGAATTTTGGGGGCTTAAATATTTAACCTCTTTTAAAACATGTTTTATCTATAGCCTTTCTCCCTTTATATCTGCTTTATTTTCCTATTTTATTTTCACAGAAAAAATGTCGATAAAAAAATGGATAGGATTAATGATTGGATTTGTAGGCATACTTCCCATGTTACTCAGTGAAACATCTGCAGAGCAAAAAGCGGGCCATTTCTTTATGTTTTCTTGGGCTGAGCTAGCTGTAATTATTGCAGCTACGACAAGTGTTTATGGATGGATTCTTTTACGTCAGCTCGTTAATGAAAATCTTTACTCGCCTTTACTTGCCAATGGAATGAGCATGCTGATAGGTGGAATCATTACCCTTTTTCACTCGATGTTAGTAGAAGATTGGAAGCCAGTACCTGTTAATCTCAATAACCTTGTCCCCTTCTTTATTTGTGCCGCTTGGTTGTTACTTGTTTCAAATCTTATCTGCTATAATCTTTATGGCTGGCTGATGAAACGTTTTTCTGCCACTTTTATGTCTTTTGCAGGCTTTTCCACTTCAATGTTTTCTGCTCTATTCGGGTGGGCTCTCTTAGGAGAGGAACTAGGCCTAGCTTTTTTCATTTCTTCGGCCCTTAATTTGCTAGGCTTAAGTCTTTTCTACCAAGAAGAATTAAAAAAGTCTAGCGTTAGGGTAGACCAACAAACGACTAGCTAAAGAAAAAGCATCTCCCGGGTTTATATTGCCTTTCTGTAGTTGATTACTTTTTTCATAAACTATCCATCGCATTGCTCATCATTTCCTTGAAATTACCTAATGAATTATAGAATTAAGGCTCTCACAGCTAACAAAAACGGGGTGCAAACATAAAAAGCCTTGTTTAAATTTAGAGCAAACCTTATAAAAGGTCTTCCTGAAGCTTTATCAAGAGTGTTACCATGTCATCCTCCCGCATTGAAGGAGAAACTTACTTTCAAGCCAATACCTTCTTTTATAACGACCATATCAACCCTATCATTGCTTCTATTATTCCTCAGTTTGAGGGGATGATGCGATCTTATGTGATCTTACACTTAATTTTTTTGATATTAGGTGGGATTGAATGTATCTTAATGGTTACCTTTTTTAGCTTATTGACACAATCCGCTTTACTGGCTATGTGCTTAGCTGGAGTATTTCTTACTTTTTTTTCTTATTTTATTTTGAAAGTTTATTACCAGACTAAGAAGCCTGAGCAGCATAAAGAGATCATTCAACGTTATTTGTCTGCTTGCAAAAGCCTTTTGAATTATCAAGAAGGCTGCCCAGAACATCATATTGCTTTAGCCAATGCATGTTGCAAATTAGCTAATAACCTTCACGGCAAAGAGTATAATTTCTACGCCTTCCCTCAATGGCTAAAATCTTTACATTCTTTTATAGAAAAATTTAGCTGCTGGTGGCATTGGCAAGATGTCCATCGCTTTAAAGAACTTCTCTTGTTAACTTCTGTAGAAGAAAATATCAAGCTTGTCAAGTGTGAGCCGACCAGCTTGGAAGTCCATGCCTCGCTTGCCAATGCTTATGTTATGCTTTCCGGGCTTTACGTAGATCCGCGTAAGTTAGAGGGCTATGATGAAGAGCGTTGGATGCCTGTAGAGCGCTATTCCTTTCAGATGGAAGAAAAATTCCGTGCAATTGCAGAACGAGCCATTGAAGAATTTAAGGTCCTTAATGATTATGCGCCCAATGATCCCTGGGTTCATGCGCAATTAGCTTATAGCTATCGGGATTTACAAATGCCTAAAGAAGAAATTAAAGAATATGAAACCATCTTAAAATTAAATCCTGGTGATCGAGAAACTTTTTATAAACTGGGCCTCCTTTACTTTCAACAAGGGTTCAATGCGCAGGGACTACGTGTGTATGAAGAATTAAAACGTACGCATTATAAAAAGGCAGAAAGCCTAATGGAAAATTATGGCTTATTTAAACCTTTTTCTTAAGAGCATCCATTGAAATACTTATTTATTTTATTTACCACTCTATCTTTATCATTAGCTGCCGAAGAGTCTGTTATAGATTTTTTTGAAAAACGTTTATCTTTACAGCCTCCCACGGAGCAGGAGGAATTAGCTGTAGTCCAGGCTATACAAATCTTTCTTGAACGCATTCAACAAAGAAATATTAATGACGCTTATTTTCTAAGTACAAGTAAAGAGTTTCAAAAAGCCTCTTCTTTCAACTATTTTCGGCTATTCACCCAAGACCTTTATGGAAAAGTTTTAACTACTCAGCTCACCAGAAATAATGTTTCCTTTACTAATGTAGTCAAAGATCAAGCTACTTATCAAATCTTGTTAAAAGGCTCGCCAGCTCATCAAAAATTTTACCTTGAATTTGATCTGGCTAATCAAGAAGGCGATTGGAAAATTATGCATATCAAAATCTATGAGAGCTACTCTTCCAATTCTTCGCAGCAATCTTAATTTCTTATATAAGAAAATCCTCAATTGTTTCTTAAATATATTTTAAGTTTTTTATCCTTCTCATTCCTTACCTACTTTTAAACCCAGCTTGAAAGTCGCATCTTAAGTTGCCTAAAATCCCTTGAAGTAAATTTTCAATCCATTGCTCAGGGAGTTGCAAGCCAGCTTTAATGGCGCTGACCTTAAATCCTATTTAAAGGCACGTAGCAATTAAGGTTTTCTAGAATGTATTTTTTGTTTAATCTATACCTTTTTTGTGGGATGAGAAGAGTAATGACAAATCTATCTAACGCCAAGCGAATCTTGTTAAAACTTTCTGGAGAAACCCTCTTAGGTGAGCAGCCTTTTGGCATCCATTTTCCTACTACGCAGCAGTTAGCTAGCGCGCTAAAAAATATAAAGCAAGAAGGTTTTGAATTAGCTTTGGTCATTGGAGGAGGAAATCTTTTTCGAGGTCTTCAATTAAAAGACTCAAAAATCCCTCGCTCTGCTGCAGATCAAATGGGCATGTTAGCAACCCTCATGAATGGTATAGCCCTACAGCAAGCCTTAACCTCTATTGGCTGTACAACTAAGCTAATAAGCGCCCTTGAATGCCCTAAGGTGGCCGAAAGCTATAACTGGAACCGCACTAACGATTACCTTGCTGCTGGCCATATCGTCCTTTTCGTAGGTGGCACCGGTAATCCTTATTTCACTACGGACAGCGCTGCTGCCCTGCGTGCTTGCGAAATACAAGCTGATGTTTTGCTTAAGGCTACCAAAGTCAAGGGTGTCTACACTCAAGACCCTTTAAAATTTCCTCAAGCAAAAAAATATATGACTTTGTCTTACTCTCAATATCTTGCAGAAAAGCTAGAAGTTATGGATACAACTTCCATCGCTCTTTGCATGAATAATCAGCTTCCTATTTTTGTGTTTAGCATGGAAGCTCTTGGAAAAGAATCTTTAAAACAAATATTATCGAAAACGGAAAATGGAACATTAATTAGTTAAGAAAAATCTCTGAAGAGACAGTCTGAACATAGGAAAAATGGAGTTGTATAATGAATATTCTTGAACAAGCAAAATCTAAAATGTTAGTGGCGATTGAACATTTGAAAAATGATTTAAAATCTATACGCACCAATCGTGCCAATGCGGGTATGTTAGATAGCATTTTTGTAGAAATTTATGGCTCTAGCATGCGTATCAAAGAAGTTGCTAATGTGACGGCCCCTGAAGCACGTACGCTTTTAATTACTCCTTTTGATCCTTCTACAACAAATGCAATTGGCAAATCCATTGAAAAAGCTAATCTAGGCTTTATGCCTATCGTGGATGCTAATTCTATCCGCATTAAGATTCCTCCTATGGATGAAAATATGCGCAAAGAGATGGTCAAGCAATGCCATAAAAAGAAAGAAGAAGCAAAAATTAGTATTCGTAATATACGCCGAGAGTTTAATGAAGCTGCCAAAAAACAGAAAACAGCTGGTGAGCTTACTGAAGATGGGCTGAAAAAGAATGAGAAAAATGTCCAAGAGTTGACGGATAAGTTTTGCAAAGAAGCTGACGAGCTAGCAGAAAAAAAAGAAAAAGAAATTATCACCATTTAGTTATTGCTTATAAAAGTCAAAATCCTGTAACATTAGGCCTCTTTAAGGAAACTTGAAGAAAAATACCTTATAGATTTCTCAATTTTATAAGGTGCTAGTCAGGCCCCATCGTCTAGCCTGGCCTAGGACACCGGATTTTCATTCCGATAACAGGGGTTCGAATCCCCTTGGGGTCAATTGCACGAGACTTTAGCTCAGTCGGTAGAGCATCTCACTTTTAATGAGAGGGTCGATGGTTCGAGTCCATCAAGTCTCAAGCTTTTAAGCAATGTCTATGTTACACTTCGTCTCAAGCTTTAAGGTAATTTTAACTTTTTAATCTTGCTAATTTAAGTTAAGCATTTATCAAGCCAAATACCCGTAAATCAGATCCATCATTTTTTTGCCTTTAGAAATACTTTACCCTTTAAATAGGCCTCTTAAGCTTACAAAGCATCTGCTTTTCCATTTTTCATGGTTTATATTTAACTTGCATCTAATTAAAGTCCTAATCTGCCTACCTTTTGTTATTAAGCGCCCCTCCCTCCTATAAATGGATCAAACCTAACTGTAGAGGATATTAGAATAGGTTTATGCTCTTAGCATTTAAAAACTCACTAAAAATTAACTTTTACAAATGAAGAGATAAAACCTTAAGCTCTTTGCAAGCTAATGGTAAGCTTAAGCCTCTACTAGAACCCTGTCGGCTATAGATAAAAACGCCTTCTAAGGGGTGCCGGAACCAAATAAGCAAAAAAACACTCTACCTACGAAAATAAATTTATACTTTTTTGCTCACATTTTCTATAGTAGGTGTAAATATATAACATCTATCAAAAGATCGATTATGGTTAAAAAGGCCTTTGAATTTTTTGAAGAGCAAGTTCCTGAACGCCCCATTGAATGCACAGAATGCAAAAAACCTGTGGCCATTTGGTATACGGAGCTCATCGGAAATACTGTCTCACAAACCAGCATGTGCTCAGACTGCCCTATCTTGCGACGTAAGCTCCATGGCCAAACAAGTGAAAAAGAAATGGGCCATATGGTCGGGGAAACAAGCTTGGCTTGTGGAGAATGCAATACCTCTTTAGAATCATTACGAGTAGGAGCCTCTTTAGGATGTAGCAATTGCTACGAAGTTTTTGATGACATTATCTTACAAGAACTCCTCATTCTCGATAAAGTTCCTCCTCGCGTAAAAGCTAATAAAAAAATTTTTCCTCTTCATATAGGGCGCAGCCCCGGTGAGGTTAGAGAAATCAGCCCTTCTTTACGTCTACTAGCTCTTAACGAAGCCCTCAATGAGACAATAAAGAGAGAAGATTATGAACAGGCTGCATGGCTGCGTGATCAAATTAGAGCTTTGACAGAGGAAAATGTGGAGAAAAGTAATGGCCAACAATAATAAATCTAATGTTATTATTAACCAGAAAAAGCTTTGGCAAAACAATGATAATGACATTTGGCTAGCTTCCATTCTTCATCTGCATCGAAATCTTGAGAAATTCAATTTCCCCGGCAAACTTAGTACAGAGCGACGTAAGCAGGTGGTTTCAGTTTTAAGCAAAGAAATTCTATCTTTAGGTCTACTCGAGACAGCCACTCTTATTCGGGCGGAAGAAATGGAACCTTTTGAGAAAGAATTTCTAGGAGAACATTTTTGGTCTAATGATAATTTCATCCAGGCTCATTTAGGAGAAGCTTTTATCATTGACGCTTCGGGGCAATTTTTAGCTTCTTTTAATATCCGCAATCACCTCCACTTGCAGCTTATCGAATGTAAAGGCGAACTAGAAAAAGCCTGGAATAAACTTCTGAAAATTGAAACCACTATCGGCCAGAACATTTCTTTTGCCTATAATGCTAAATATGGCTTTCTTACTGCAGATATAGGTAGCTGCGGCACAGCTTTACTTGTTTCTATCTATCTTCAACTTCCCGCTCTTGTTCATACGGGAAAAATGGAGGAAATAGTAGAAAAAAATAAAGAGGAAAGCATTGCTTGCTTTGGCCTTCGAGGCTCTCCCAAAGAAATTATTGGTGATTTGCTAGTCGTGCAAAATAACTATACCCTAGGCGTTACCGAGGAATCAATTATTTCTAATTTAAATGCCTTTGCCACTAAAATGGTTGTCGAAGAAAACACTGCTAGAAATCAAATTCGAGCCAGTAGTGATCCTTATATTAAGGATAAAATCAGTCGTGCCTTTGGTATTTTGACCCATTCTTATCAAATTGATGCTATTGAAGCCCTCAACGCTATCAGCCTCCTTAAATTAGGAATTGAAATGGGCTGGGTAGAAGGTATCTCCCGCCAATCCATCAATCAACTATTCTTTAATTGTCGAAGATCCCATTTGCTAGCAGAATTTCATGAGAAAACACATCTTCCTCAAGAAGAAATTGTCCATAAAAGAGCAGAGTTCATCCATAAAGCTCTCCTTCAAGCGCATCTAAGAGTTTAAAAATAAAGCTTGTTTAGCTTGCTAATTTATAATTAGCAAGCTTTTTTCCTTATTAAATAAAGCAAACATTATTCAACTAGGGGTAAAATAAGGCGTGAAGGATAAGCCGGGCCGGTATAGATTTTATTGCGGGCTATAGCACACCGACCAGAAGCCATTTCTAATAAACCCACGTTGTGATTAACTTCGTAGCGAGGAAAATTTGAACCGCAAATTGAGACTCTTATACAATGCCCTTTGGCAAAAACCATACTCGTAGAAGCTAAATCAATTTCAATCTCATAAGGCTTTTGCCAAGAAGCCCATCTTTTTAGTTGAGGAGATTGAATGGCTGTTCGATGGATTCCATCGGAAATTAAAATACTACGCCCATCCGGGTAGACATCACTTAAACGTACGACGAAATCGGTGTCAGAAGCATTGGAAGTTACATATAATTTAGCTAATAAATGGCCAGTGACTTCCAGGTCTTCTTCTAAAGGTTCAGTAGTAAATACCAGTACATCGGAACGACTTTCAATCGCTCGCTGATCTCTAGGGCCACAATCTAGAAAGAGATTACGCCCTCCTATTGTAGGAACAGGATTTTTAGGGTCAGCATTAAAGGAATAGACGCCCCTTTTTTCTTTTGTTATCTCGATCATTAATTTATGGTTTTGCCCCAAATAAAAAGCTTTATTTTTAGCAGGTATGGGCCAATTTTCAGCAGTTTTCCATACGTTTCCTTTCGAAGGCGAGCCATCAAAAGGACCCATAACGTAATAGGTCACGGGAGGCAATTGATCTACACCATTTTCTATGCCTTTAAGGTGATAATCAAACCAACGTTGAGGAGACATATCATAAGAGGGAGAAAATCCTTGAGGAGGAACAGGAAAATCACCTAGCTTAGAGGAGATAGGCCACCAATGAGTCCATGGCCCTATCAACAATTTCTGCTTTCCTAGCGCGCCTTTTCCTCCATGATTCTGCCGAGATACGAAAGCATCGATGGTCCCTTGCAAAAAGGTGTCATACCACCCTCCATATAAAAATCCTGGCACTCTTACTTTTTGTGCCACCTTGATTGAGTCTAACTCCTCCCAAAATGCATTATAAAAAGGCTGAGAGCTTACAAAGCTTAAAACCCCTGTATCTTTAGAATAATATCCCAGCCATCCTTCTACCTGATTTTTATGAAGCTGTCCACCTGGAAAAATGGCGTGATGGTATAAGCTACCTGCGGCAATTCCAATATACTGACATTTAAGAGATGGAGGTGCAGAAGGTGCTAGTAGCAGTTGAGTGCAGCCTACGGCTGAAAAGCCTAAGGTCCCAATCTTTCCATTCGTATAAGGACTTTTTGCTAACCACTCAACTGTATCATACCCATCTTGTAAAGCTCCCCAGCCATCGGTAATAAAAGGAGCCGTCTTCCCATTGATATCTAAAGCATTTCGGGTATCCTGCATGACTACTACATAGCCAAAATGGGTGAGGGAGGTATATCCCACCCAAGGCATTGCTTTGCGACCTGCTGGGCATCTTAATAAGATACAAGGAGCTTTTTTTTCCCTTCCCTCTGCGGGAAAATAAATATCTGCCGGTAATTCATAACCATCTCGCATGGGAATTTTAACTGTCAAATCGGCAACAAAATTATCTTTGGCCAAACATAATGAAGTACTTAAAAGAAAAAAAATTGTCAAAATTCTTAAATGCATGCGTTCTTTACCTCGAGTTAATGAATGAGTTTAATATTTTAGGGGAAGTAAAGTCAAAAAATATGTGGAGTCCATGCTATTTTGATTGAGATAAGGAACAATTTTAAGAAACAAAAAAGAGCAAAATTGCCTAACTAAATGAAAAAGCTAACTCAACTGTAGATACAGCTGTGATTAAGTAAGATTTATTTTTTACATTATCCTAGAAAAAAACTTTTCTTAAAGCAGGGGGGATTGAGGACAGCTAATCTTTTTAAACTGCAGAAGTTGGGTACGCCCCATCTTTCGCGCACTTTCTAATTGCAAGGTAAGCCATTTTTCTTTATCTATTAGCAGTGCTTTGCTTTCTTCAATAAATAACATTCCTTCAACTTTTAACAGGTTACTTTCATCTATCATGCTGATGACCTCTTCTGATAAACCCTTAGTTTCGTAAGGAGGGTCAATATAAATGATATCAAACTGCTCTCCTTGCTTTGCTAGCTTTTTTAACACAGTCCTAGCCTCTCCCCATAAAGGGCGGGCTTGCTTTTCCACCCCTAAAGATTGTATATTCTCACGCACACATTGGAGGCTTGCTTTAGCTTCATCTACAAAGGTTGCTTGAGCCGCCCCTCTGCTTATAGCTTCTAGCCCCATCGCCCCTGATCCACAAAAAAGATCTAGAAAAGAAGCATCTTCTATATAAGTTTGACAAATATTAAAGAGAGCTCCCCGTAGCTTATTGGTGGTGGGCCGAGTGAGAGTATGTTTAGGAAACTGAATTTTCCTGTTTTTATAGCGACCTGCAATGATATATAACATAAATGACTTTAAAAAAATTAATCTTCCATAAACAAAAAATTAAATTTCTTTACTTATAAGAAAATTTATTGTCCTTTTTATTTAAGATAAGGAAGAGTATAAGATGCCTAGCACATGATAGCGAAAAATGCCAGTAGGGATGATGCCTAATAGAGCATGAACCTCTACCTGTGCTCCTGCTTTAGATTTCATCTTCAGGCTGATATGATTGTCATTTTTAATAGCTAAACTGGCAATACCCTGCCTCCAAATATCTTTGCTCGGCTCTACAATTTCATTAAAGCTCTGAACAAATTTATCTGGACTCCAGCCTAGCAAGCTCCTGGATTGATTATTAACAAATAAAATCTTATTTTCTTTTTGAGAATAAAAAATAATGGCGCTGGCATTTTCTGCCCGTAAACTATCAAAGAGTCGTCTTAAATCTAAAGTATAGTTATCGACAGCCAAATCCTTAAAGCGTGAAGAGGTATTATAGTAATGACTTGCTCCCGTAATTTTCTGGGCAATGTCAATGCAGCGCTTTAATTGTATATTGGCTTGCATGCTATTTCGAACTTTTTTTTCGGGAAGACAGGAGATCTCTTCTTCAAATATGTCCGAAAGAGGAGGATAAATAGAGCTTGCCGACTCTAAAGGTAGACTTGAGTAAATAGGCATGCTTTGATTTTCAATTTCTGCTAACTGAATCAATGTTTTAATTTCATACGTCAAATCCGACACTTTAATCTCTAGTTGAGCAATTTGCTGCAATTTTTTATCAATGCATTCGCGTTGCTCAGTGATTGTTTTTTGAGACTCGTCTAAAAGCAATTTTTGCTGGTCTAAAGCGGATTCATAAGCCTGCTTGCTCATTTCATACTCCGCTGCAGAAGCACTAAGCTTTTCTTGTAGATGTTGATTATTCTGTTCTCTTTCCAGCAATTCTTTAGTTTTTGCCTCTAAATCTTTCTGAGCAGCCAGTACCTGCGCATGTAATTCATTATACTGTTCTTGAAGGTCTTCTAGAGCTTTGGCTTGAGTCATGTCTAGCTCAACAATATTGGACTGCTTAGGGGAAAATTCTGAAGCCTCTAGAACAGATGGCTGATTATCCCTTGTACCATGCTCGGCTTTATGGCTTAAACGGCACATCATCCAAAAAATTCCTAGGAGCCCTATACTACTACAAAATATTCCAAAAGCCAGTAAATTCCATCCTTTTTGCACGGGCATATACAGCCTCCCATAGCTACTCAAAAGCATTATAGGCAAAAGGTAGAAGGCAATAATGATCAGTAGGATGGTGTAACGTGAGCTATAGGATTTATACATAAATTCAATTTATTAAATATTAAGAGGATATCTTGCCAGAAGGATTAATAAGTTTAAACCTCAACATTAATTTTTTACATTATTTCCCTTAAAATCAAAATAAAATAAATCTTTAAATTTTTTGAAGAGATTTAAGGCAGCAGTAACTTTTTACATTTATTCTTAGCCAATCTCAGTAGGAAGAAAGGCTAACATTAGCGCTTGGCTACAAGGCAAGGTCTTGATGAGCTCTGTCACGATTAACTAGCTTATAATTAAATCTTATAAAAATTAGAAGCCTGCCGCTAATAAAGGTTATTAAAAATTTTCTCTATCTCACGTGAGAAAGGAAAAGCTAGCGCCCCCTGAAATCTTTTGTTGTAGGCTAATAATTTTTATTAGTAACTTTTTCTTATATATTAGCTACAGTAGTAAACGCTCATGTATGCTTGCCTACATACCATCCTATCCTAAAAAAATAAAGCAATAGAATCCATAAAATGATTGCATAAATACTTTCTTTAAAAGGGAAAGATTGATCTAAAGAAGAATATTGAGGGTGTATAGGTGAATACCAAACCCTTTGCTTACGGCCTTTATATGTTTTTAAAGCTTCTTCTGCTGCCCAGGGGTTTCGATAGACATCATTTTTAAATAAAGTTTTTCCATGATATTCCTTATCATTAACCACAAAGCGATAGTCTGCTTTAACTACCAGACGATCTTCGCTTAGTGGCTCGATGGCCCATTGAATGTTTTCTACAGGAGCAGAGACCGTAAAAGCTAGGTAAAAACAGGTCAAATAAAGCGCTCGAAAAGTAAACCAACCTACCACGCCTGCAGCTAAAGATAAAAAAGAAAGCCACACCAGATTTTTATGCATTTTTAAAATATTTCTTAAAAGCTTGCGGAAGAGAGGATTTAAATTGCATCGGTTTGCCATTGATAGGATGATTAAAGCCTAACCCTTGAGCATGCAAGCATAGCCTGCGCACAGGAGTAACCGAAGAACCATACTTAAGATCTCCTAGCACAGGATGGCCTGCAGCTTTACATTGCACGCGAATTTGGTTTTTTCTTCCTGTTTCTAGAGTAAATTTTACTAAGGAATAGTGCTTACTCATTTCTATAACCTGATAATGCGTGATAGCTAAACGACCACGCTCTGGATTTAAAGAAGAGTGTACAAAATAATTTTCATCCTCATAAAGATAGGATTCCCATTTGCCTTGGGATTGCTCCATACGGCCTTCTACAATAGCTATATATTCTCTTACAATATGATGTTCTGCAAAAATTTCTTTTAATTTTTCATAAGCCCTTTCTGAAAAAGCAAATAACATCACACCAGAAGTATCTTGATCCAACCGATGAACGACATAGACCTTACGCGGACGAAAATGTTTTTTTAAAAGAGCATGCGCGGTGTTATCTTTTTCAAAAGCGCTAGTCACACTTAATAAACCCGAAGGCTTATCAATCACTATTAAATGAGAATCTTCATATAACACCCGTAAATCTTGTATATAAGGATCTGGCCTTGCTCCTACGGTAATTGTTTGATTTTTTTTAATCAGCTTGCTACTGACTTTTTCTACACTTTCATCGACATACACCCGTCCCTCTTTTAACCAGGAGCGTAGAGTTGTTTTAGAACTATTTGGGGATAAAAGAGTTAAAGCGTCTAACAATGAAAGATTTTGGTCTAAGGTAAGTTTCATACGATATTTCTTGGGCTTAATGCTATTAAGGGTAAATGTTTTTAATACCAAGCATTTCAGTTTGGCTTTGACGAATTATACAGTAATGCCTATAATTTCTTCTTATATAAATTTATGTCATTAAACATTTAAGAGGGAAAATGGCTCAAGCACCTAGCGAGAAAAAAAAGAAAAACGTTCGTCGGCATTAAAAAGAGATCTTCAAAGTATCAAAAGAAATCAGATTAATAGAGTGTTTAAATCGCAAGTCAGAACAGCGGTACGTGCTCTAGAAGAAAACCTTTCCAAAAAAGATGCGGCGTTAAATCATAAGCATTTAAGTGAAATTTACAGTCTCATGGATAAAGGTGTAAAAAAAGGCGTCTATAAAGTTAATAAAGCTAATCGCACTAAAGCACGTTTTGCTGCTCGCGCGGCTAAAGCCTTATAAATACCTTTGCGAAGCACTTGCACCATAAATTTTAGAAGATAAAGGGCAATTGCTCCGCAGCAATATTATTTTGCTAATTTCTCAAGGATAAAATTTAATCCTAAGCGATAAGAAAAGCTAATTAGACGGATTATTTTTTTTAACGCTCTCTTTACCCCTGGCTGAAGGTTTTCTCCTACGTGCATAAGTCCTGATTGCTCATCTACTGAAAGAGCTGACAATAAAGCAGCTTTTTCTGATTCTTGCATGGTTAAGAAATAATCTAAATAATCGCCTGTAAAATATCCTCTCCATGATTCCAGCCTTTTTTTTATCCAAGGTGGATAGCTACCCAAGGCCAAGGATTCTTTAAGATGAGAGTGGTAAGAGAAAAAATTTACTTTTCGAAAGCCTAGCGTAAGTACACGCTTGCCTTTTTCTATTCTATCCCATTGGTCATAAATATATCCTACTCCTTCGGAATCGATATTGGTAAAATAATGTAAGGAGTCTTGTAGAAAATATTCAGCGGCTGTTAAACGATGACGATTGAATAAGCGATCGTGTAATATCCAAAGAACTTGATAACCTATTCTAGCATAATCTTGATTGCGCTCCTCTATTTCATGGGCAGAGATGGATAAGCATTGAATTTCTATTATTAAGCCCTCTTTTTCCCAGTACACATCTGCAATGCGCTTGATAAGAGGAAATTCTTTCTCTAATTCACAATCAGGTAAGCAATTTTGTAAATAATGCTGCACCTGTAAATGAACGAGGGATTTGCCATTTTGTCGACAGGATCGATTGGGCTCTAGATGATAAAAGTGCATCTGTCGCAAAAGGCCTCCCTGAGATTTGACAAGGCCTAGACATTCCCTACAATAATAATGCAGCCTTTTATCTGCTTGATGAGCAGACACCAGATTTTCTTTTTCATCTAAGGCGTAAAAGTGCACAATTTTTTCGCTCGCTTAAAAATCTTTTGACAAAATGCATTTATCCAAGTATGAAGTTAATTTTTCCTAGGACATTATTTAAAAGAAAAAGATGGTATAGATTGACAAAAATCAATATAATAGTTAAATATTCCTATACCCTTTTTTAAGGAAATATTGATTGTAATATTACTTTCTCAACGTTTTATGAGCCGACAAAGCTACCCTTTCAATAAGGCTTTTAAACACATATTACACAAAAAATTTGCAATTCGTCAATACCATTACATAAAAGCAACATGAATAAAGATAACTTTAAAAGCAATTTTTCTCACCAACATCAACAGAAAGTGGATGAACTCGTTTCCATTGCTAAAGAGCAAGGATATATCACCTACGAGGAAATTAACGATATTCTTCCCATGTCTTTTGATTCGCCCGAGCAGATTGATCAAGTGTTGATCTTTTTAAGTGGCATGGACGTCCAAATCCTTAATCAATCTGAAGTTGAGCGCCAAAAGGAGCGTAAGAAAGAAGCGAAAGAATTAGAAGGCCTTCCTAAACGTTCTGAAGGCACTCCTGATGATCCCGTAAGAATGTACTTAAAAGAAATGGGCTCCGTTCCCCTTTTAAGCCGGGAAGAGGAAGTTGAAATTTCCAAACGAATCGAAAAAGCGCAAATTCAAATCGAACGCATCATTATGCGTTTTGGCTACTCCACTGCTGAGACCATAGCAATTGCTCAATATTTACTACAAGGAAAAGAGCGTTTTGACAAGTGTGTTGCAGAAAAAGAAGTGCCTAATAAGCAAGAGTTTCTTAATCTTTTACCTAAACTATGCGCTCTTCTCAAACAGGAAGAGCAACATCTAGTAGAGCTTCTTAAAAAAATCGATGATCCTGACCTAAATAAAGAGGAGAAGCCCTCGCTATTAGAAGAAGTAGAGAAATGTCGTATTCGTACTCAAGCTTACTTACGCCGCTTTCATGTTAGGCACAACATTATTGAAGACTTTGGCGAGCTTATCTTGAGAGCCTATGACCGCTTTTTACAATTAGAAAAAGAAATTCAAGAATTAACTCCTCGGGCAGAAAGAAATAAATTTGCTGCTGCCAAGCTAGCCTCTGCCAAACGAAAACTTAAAAAACGTGAAATTGCCGCAGGTAGGACATTAGAAGAGTTTAAAAAAGACGTACGGATGCTGCAGCGTTGGATGGACAAAAGTCAGGAAGCCAAAAGAGAAATGGTTGAGTCCAATTTACGTTTGGTTATTTCTATCGCCAAAAAATATACAAATAGAGGCCTTTCCTTTTTAGATTTGATTCAGGAAGGTAACATGGGCCTTATGAAAGCCGTGGAAAAATTTGAGTATCGACGTGGCTATAAATTTTCTACCTATGCAACTTGGTGGATTCGCCAAGCTGTTACCCGTGCTATCGCTGATCAAGCTAGAACTATCCGCATACCTGTACATATGATTGAAACCATTAACAAGGTCTTACGGGGCGCTAAAAAGTTGATGATGGAAACGGGTAGAGAGCCCAATCCTGAAGAACTTGCTGTAGAGCTGGGTATCACTGCTGAGCGTGTGCGTGAGATTTACAAAATTGCCCAGCATCCTATCTCTTTACAAGCAGAAGTAGGTGATGGAGGAGAGAGTCAATTTGGAGACTTCCTAGAAGATACGGCTGCCGATTCACCAGCAGAAGCCACAGGATACTCCATTTTGAAAGATAAGATGAATGAAGTGCTCTCTACCTTAACGGATCGGGAAAGAAAAGTTCTTATTCAACGTTTTGGATTATTAGATGGTAAGCCTAAAACGCTTGAAGAAGTAGGAATAGAGTTTAATGTAACTAGAGAACGTATTCGGCAAATTGAAGCCAAAGCCCTAAGGAAAATGCGCCATCCTACCCGCTCTAAACAGTTAAAAGCCTTTTTAGATTTGCTAGAGGTTGAATAGAGGGAGGGATTTTTAACTTCCAGCTTTTCTATAAGCGAAAAAGCTAAAGTTATTTTATCACTTCAACAAAAAAGTAAATGGTAATCATAAAAGGCAGGAGAGGAATAGAATAGGCTTCTTAACATCCTTTTCACCCGTAGCCCTAACAATTAATCCATAGGCTGAACTTCCTCCTTATCCTTACATTTAAAAAATAAAATCTACTCTTTATTTTCAAAAAAGTAGAGGGGCCTTGAAAAGATCCTTGTAAAGCGATATAGTTCAATTCAAATTCTAAATTAATTTTACTTTTACTTCACCCTTCCCAATTTTCATGAGCAGCATATTACCCAGAGAAAAGAACATTGAAGGAGTTGATGCTCAGAAAGCCTTAAAAATTCTTCAACCTGAAGGAAACCTTAGTAAAATTATAAAAGGTTTTGAATCGCGTGAAGAGCAGCAGAAAATGATGCAAAACATCATTGAAGCTTATAATAAAGATCAAATAGCTTTAATAGAAGCAGGAACAGGGACGGGTAAAAGCATTGCTTATCTTATTCCTGCTATTCTCTGGGCAGCCCAAAGAAAAGAACGTTCGGTTATCTCCACGCATACCATCACCCTACAGGAGCAACTTCTTTTAAAAGATATTCCTATCGTAGCCCAAGCGCTTAATATCACTGTCAAAGCAGTGCTTGTAAAAGGGATGCGCAACTATGTATGCTTGCGAAAAGTGGAAGAGACACGCGCAGAACAACTTCTTCTTGCCCCTCAAGAAGCAGAGGAATTTGCTCGTATTGATGCTTGGGCACATACGACCTATGATGGTTCTAAGTCTTCCTTAACTTTTGAGCCTTCTGGACACTTATGGGACAAGGTTTGTGCAGAAAATGATACTTGTAGTAAAAGCCAATGCCCTTTTTATCAAGACTGCCATTTTTTTAAGGCTCGAAAAGAAGCTAACGAGGCGCATCTGTTGATCGTCAATCACCACTTGCTTTTTGCTGATTTGGCTAGCCGTGCTGAATCTAAAAATTATCAAGACCCTTCCATTTTGCCTATTTATACCAAAGTTATTTTAGATGAAGCTCATCATATTGAAGATATTGCTACAGAATATTTTGCTCAAAAAGTAAATCAGTTAGATCTATTGCGAGTGGTAGGACGTTTAGCAGCAGAAAAGGGCGGTAAAACTCAAGGGAAGTTAGCTCAACTTAAAGAAAAAATTCTTGCTCACTATAATTCTAAAGCGCCCCCAACAGAAATCAGCTCCCTTTTAAGTAAATTCAATATTGATCTTCCAGGCATACGTATCGATCTTCTTAAGCTGATTACTGAAGGCTTTGATAAGCTTCATGCTTTCATTAACATAGCAAAAGCTGGTATAAGGCCTAATGAAGAACATTCTAATGAAAACAAACTCCGCCTCTTGCCCGAGCATTATAAGCATACTTTATGGGTAGGAGAAATTAAAAGTCATATTCACGCTTTAGCTACTAGCTTACAAAAGTATGTACAAGTAATCAGTAGCATCGAAAATGCTCTTAAAGCGCTAGGTCAAGAGCCTCTTAATGAAGTCTCTAAAGGTATTCGTTATGAAATCGAAGCTCTTTGCGGGCGATTGGCAGACGCGAGTTTTATCCTGCAACAGTTTGTAGATACAGCTCCCCCTCCTAGTAAAGTAAGGTGGATTGAAGCCCAGCTGCTTAAAACAATGATTAATGTAAATATTGCAGATGCCGAATTAGATATTGCAAAAGCTTTAGCCGAGTATTTATTCAAACCCTTTAGTAGCGTAGTTCTTTGCAGTGCTACCTTGGCTACCAATAAGCAATTTACTTTTACCAAGCAACGCTTAGGGCTTACTCCTTCTTACATAAGCAAGCTTACGTTAACAGAAAACATCTATGATTCTCCTTTTGATTACCGCAAGCAAGCTTTATTAGCTATCCCTAACGATATTCCTAATCCTCTTGATAGCAGGTTTAATTTAGCAGCAGCAGAGAAAATTTGGGAATGCATTCAGGCCAGCCATGGAAACGCTTTTGTGCTTTTTACTTCATACAATATGCTTAAAATATGTTGCCAAGTTTTGCAAGCACGTCTTCAGCAATATAAATATACTCTTTTTAAACAAGGCGATGACAATCGTCAAACCCTGCTTAATAAATTTAAAAAGACCGATCGATCTGTATTATTTGGAACAGACTCATTTTGGGAAGGAGTCGATGTAGTAGGAGAGGCACTTCGCTGTGTTATTATTGTTAAACTACCCTTTAAGGTACCTACCGAGCCTATTACTCAAGCACGTACCGAGGCAATTTTAGCTAAAGGGGGCGACCCTTTTATGGAGTATTCTTTACCTAATGCAATCGTGAAATTCAAACAAGGTTTTGGTCGTCTCATTCGTAATAAAAATGATAGAGGTTGTATTGTATGCTTGGACACGCGGTTGATTACAAAAAAATATGGACAGCAATTTTTGAATAGCCTCCCTCCTTGCCAGCATATTTTTATTCCCAGTGAGAAGTTACGCGAATATATGCAAAATTTTTATAAAAAAACTACCTATCTAGCTAAAAATAATTCTAGCTAAAGGGATAAAGTCTATTAGACTTAATTTAAAAACTTTTGTTAATAGAGTTGTTTTAGCTAGAGGCTAAAGAACTTAAAAGCCTTCTATAAATTTAAAATAAAAATTTTTAAATATTCGAAGGCTAGCGAACTAGGCTTAATTTAGAGCTACTTGCTTGAGGCTATTATATAAATAAACCTTTCAAGCTTTTCTCGCAGGTCTATGCTGCAAGATTGTCAAACATCCAATCTGCTCTAGCTAGCGTATGAAAACTATTACCTACTGGCTTAAGTTCTGAATAAAGGTTAAATTTATGAAAACGAAGAATTAAGAAAAAGAGGATTAAAACTTAAAATGCGAATATTGAAATCTGTTGCAAGAGCAATCATACTTCCATCTTTAGAAAAAGCCACGCGTATTTCATTATAAATAGTGTTGGGGCTTCTTAAATTAGCAAATTGTACCCCTTCTGCTACTGTCCAAAGATTCACTTGTCCTTGGAAATTAGTCGTTACAAGGACACTACCATCAGGGCTAAAAAACACACTTTGCACTTCCTTCTCGTGTTTAAGGTAATGAATAGCTTGCCCTGAACAGATGTCCCAAAGGATAGCATAATTTTCCTGACATGCTGCGGCAAGCTTACTTCCATCAGGTGTAAAAGCGACCTTATTGACTTCCCCAGCGTGCTTAAAGGTATGAAGAAGTCTGCCACTCACAGCCTCCCAAAGGCGCACAGTATGATCTTGTGAAGCCGTTGCCAGTAAATTTCCATCGGGTGAAAAGCAGCAATCCCATAAGTCTCCTTCATGGTTTAATGTATAGAGAAGCTCACCAGTAGGCACTTTACAAACACGTACTGTTTTTTCTTCAAAGATGGTAGCGAGTAACTCTCCACGAGGAGAAAAAACATTTTCATAAATTTCTCCATCATAATTAAGAACATGGATAGGTTGACCCTTGGCAATGTCCCAAAGATGTAATTTATTATTATCATCTTCTACCGTAAGAGTTCTTCCATCAGGTGAAAAAATCGCATGAATGATCTCCTCAGTATGGGAAAAGATATGTAAGCATTCTCCTGTAGAGATTTTCCAAAGGTGCACCAATCTATCATCCGAAAGGATGGCAAGCATCTTTCCATCCCCGGAAAAAACTGCATCGATCACCACGCCTGTATGTCCTTTAAGATTGTGGATAAGTGCAGAGGTAATGATATTCCAAAGATAAACGGTACCATCCGAAGAGGCTGTCGCTAGTAGGCTTCCATCGGGCGAAAACAAAGAGCAAATGTCACCCTTAAGCTGAGTAGGAGAATCCTGAAACCGGCCGTGGGCTAAATTCCATAGACGCGTTTTGTCAGCAACTTCTACTAATAGAAAGCCAGCCTTATCAGAAAAATCAAAGAATGTTTTCCCTCCCACATACGGTGGTAGCTCAATTTCTTTTTGAATCTTTCCTGTTTTTAAGTTATTTTGAGTTACAAAGCTATTAATATACATAGCCCTAGTATATGACGAATTAGGTGAAGTAAAAAATGGAAAATCATAACGATAAAGGGAGGTCCAAAGAATAGGGTCTTCTTTTATCCTATCCCACTGGCGACATACCATGCCTGCATGAACTAAATCTTTCGTAGAAAGATAAGAAAAAATAAGGGTAAGAAGCTCCTCGGGTAAGCGCAAAATGGGTGAGGAAAAAGAATAAGAAGGATTTAGCAGAGTAGGGGGAAAATAAGATAAATTATTAATTTGCATTTATGTAACTTAATTATTCAAATTTAATATAAAAAAAACAACCATTCTTTATTTTTATTATATTTAAAAGTCAAGAGATAAAAACTAATCAACAATACTAATAAAAATTTAAATAAATAAAGACATTCTCTTAGGTATTAAAATAAGCTAAAATATAGGCTGTTTAGCTGGATCCTAGTATGACAAAAAAAGCTTATCCTAGTACATTAAATAATCAAGAATGACAAGTTCTTGGATATATTGTATACAAGAAAAGCTAGCAGGCCACTTAAGCGCCCTAAACAACAGATACTCGATGCCAACATTTTACATATTAGCTATGATATCGACCATGGTAAGAAGGATATCGCAATAAATTAATTCGGAGGACCTCTCCTATCCCAGCTATAGTATAAAAAAGCTTCAATTTTTCTTCCCTTACTTACAAGCTTTTGGCTAAGAAATCTTTTTCTCACCTTAGAGTAAGGTAAAAAAGAAGGGAAGAAAGAGCATCTACTCATTTACTATACTTTAAAACATAATTTAAGCCTTAAGTATCTTCAGGTAACCATGCTCTCTTGAAACCTTTAATTTAGCTAGGTTAAAGACTTAGTCAGAGTCATAACAATCAGAAGAATCCTCATCACTACTACATTCATAATAACAATTCTGTAAGTCAAAGTTTATCCCATCAGATGACCCAGATTGATCACTTTTTTTATCTTTTCTTAAAATAATTTTAATTGCAAATTCTTTCTTATTAGGATCCATCAAGGCATTTATATAAGTTAAAGAGAGAATTTTAAAATCATTTATAATCTTTAAAGTTTTTACTTTCAGTTCACCTTCTTGATCCGAGAAGATTTTATTAAGACTTCCTAATCTAGTTATAAAAGTAGTAGAGGTTTTATCATCTTTATCAATTGACGAACGTACTTTTGGGTTATCACACAAACCTATAAAATATTCTTTTGACTTATTTACCTCTTCTTGTGAATAATCGGATAAATTAGCATAAATAGAAACATAATCGATTTCTAGCTCTTCTGCATAGCATAGGTATTCTCTACCTATGGCTTCCATATAAGCTAGAGAATGGCCTTCTAGCTCCTGTACGTACTTCATCCATACAGCTTGGATATCCTGTGAATTCCTTCTTTCTAGAGTTGAAAAAGTAAAATTTGAAACCTTCATTTTATCCTCAAACTTTTTTTCCTGCTGTCGTAGGATTGAATATAATCCCTTTTTTAACTTTTCTACTTTATTTGAAAAATTTAATTTAGCCCCGGATAGGCTATTTTTGAGATAATGTTCTAAAGATTCTGCTTTTTTTTCAAAAGAGCTTTTTATATTTAATTCATAGGTGGCATAAACGTCTTTTAAAAGGTTTACATTTTTTGAAAATTCTTTTTCTAAAGCTCTGGCATAAGCTAAAAATTCAGATCCCGCTTTTGCAAAAGGCTGATGCGTCTTTTCGAAAACAAATTCCCGCTGTACATCGGTTAAGTGATCTCCTCCACTTGTTTTAGCATGCTGATAACCTGGATAACGTTCGGGACCGAACAGACGCTTTCTTATAAGACGATAACCTGCCGAGGTGGCACCCAAGACAATAGGATTTTCTATTTGCCGTTCTTTCCAATAATTTCTTTCCTGCATTAAAGTTATATGTAATCGATCTCCCTCCAGCTGTAAATGTGTACAAGATAAGAAAAATTGAGGGATTACTGCTTTAAATTTATTTTGACTCACTCCTTTTCCAGTAAAGGGGCAATTCCAATGAATGCGTTTGATTCTTTTTCCTTTAAAATAATTATGAAGGGATTGCCCGTCAATGCCAAACAATACTGTCACTCCTTGTTCTCTGAGATGGGAAACTCTCTGCATGATTTCTTCCCTCTTTTCAGAAGAGACAGCCAGCTCTGTAGCAACAATGGAGGAAGCTAAAAGAGGATGAGTCTCTGCATGTTTTTTGATAAAAGCTTCAGCAAAGGTAAAAGTTCCTTCTCCTATAAACAACCTCTTTTTACATGTCTTAGCTTTCAAGATGGAAGCTTCTTGATCTAAATAAATATCTTTTATCTCTTTATTGTTTTGGCCGTATAATGTGTCAAGGAGAACCTGTCTATAAAGCTTTTTATTTAGAGATTTTTTAAGATGAAGAAGAGAAATAAGGCTATGAGCATTGCTGCTTGGTTTTATTCTTTTAGCTTTCTCATAATAACGGCGTGCTTTATAAAAATTTGCCTGCTTAAAGGCTGCCTCTAAGCTCGCTAAATAGGTTGTATGTTTCAATTCATTGTCGGCAGGAATAGATTTATTTTTAAAGTGAGGCTGAAAAATTAGCATAGAATCTTGGCATCTAACAGCCACAGAACCATCGGATAATTCTGTTAACGAATTAATCTTAGGGTCACCTTCTAAGGTTGCTGTAAAAATGATTTTTCCCTCTCTATTTACCACATGTATTCCTGAAGGGGTAGTATCTGTTCCATACATTATAGAGCCATTTGAAAGTGTTATCATAGCATTGACACCCCAAAAGCCAGCTCTATGCGCATTCGTAGGCTCTTTTTCAAGGCCCTTTCTATAATAGAATTTTATTAGTGCATTTCTTCCCACAGATGCGCCAACAGCAATTGTTTGGCCATCTAGACAAACATAAGGGCAATTACGCAAACAATCAATCCATAGCTGGTCATTTTTCCATGTTTGTTCAGCTTGAGTTTCTATATCATACATTGTAAGCAACTCTTTATTGTCTTCCTGGAGAAGCAAAACTTTCGTCTTCGAAGCTAAGCGGATAGCAAAAATTTTCTCTTTCTTATCCCGGCTAGGTATGTCAATAAATTTTCTTTGTGTTTGATCGAATTGCTCCCAGCAAACACTACCCTTGGTTTTATCTAAAATAATAAGGGAGCCATCACCCAAAGCTAACATTTGTGTCTTTGGAGCTATTTCTTCTACCTCGCCTGTAAGAAAATTTATTCTCTTTAGTTCTCTCGCCTCTGTATCTTCTTCTGCTACTTTTTTATACTCAATAAGGGCCCAGGCATCATGAAGATAAAGAATATCAGTAATAGATTGCTGGACCTTCGTATCAATTATTTTTCCTGAAACATGTAGCTGCCCTTTTTCATCCCCTAAAATCAGCGAGCCATCGTTTTTTTCTGCTAGAGCTGTAATGCAGCCAGCATTTTTTGCTTCAATGACTTCATAA
>NZ_JRXI01000197.1:0-16066 GCF_000813645.1 Neochlamydia sp. TUME1
CATAAGTATCAGTTGCCCAATCCCATGTTGTAACAGTATCGCCAATCGCATAGCTGATTTTCCCGTCTGCTCGACAAATAGAGATGGCGTCAGAAGGCAATCTTAGCATCGCTTTACGTTTCCAAGTCTCAATCTTAGGAGAGGACCACTCAAGAGTTACCTCATTTTTTTCTGCTTGATATCTAGGCTGCACAAAGAAACCTTGTAATAATCGTTTTATTTTAGCAGCGGAAGATAAATAAGTTAATGCCTCGGTCCTGACTTTTGGCGATATGCTTACAGGAAAAAGACCTTCTTGTTTAGGAACTTCGGCATAAATTTTTTCACTCCCGGCTTTTTCAAAAAAAGTGAAAGTACCTTCTAAGTTGGTATGAGTAGCTATAGGATTAAATGAAAATGCAAACATATTGCTTCCTTGGATCAAAATATAAGTTAACTTAATGTTTAAAAAATAAATGTATAGCTGAATTTTAATATCCAACACAATTGAAAATAAAAATTTACTTTCATAAGGGCTGCTTTACTACTTTCCTTTAGCTATTCTTTTTCCTATCCCCCTCACTTAAAGCAAAAAATAACCTTAAGGTAAAATAGCCTTGCTACATAACTTTCAGGAAGTTTTTTAGACATTAAACTACCAGGCTATTCTTTAAAATGACTGGTGGCAGCTAGCGTAAGTTAAAGTACTTAAGCCAAGCAAAATTTTGAAGGAAGTTAGCAAAAGCATGTGAGCCTTACTCGTTTTCAATTTAAAGATTCACCACAAACTTCTTTTAGCGCGTCTGCTTACCTCATCTGCTCACTTCTTGCAAAAAAGCTCAACATAGATTCTCAAGAGAAGCATTTCCACTTTTTGTACTCTACAAATTTACCCCAGTCGTAATCAACGTTTCTCGTTAGCTCTATCTAATCATTTTTTATTGTAAAAAAGGAAAAGGTGAAAGAGGGAAAACTTGAGGATTTACCAGAAGCACAATAATTAATTCTAAAATCATTCCTTCCTAGCAAGACTTAAAAAGAATGTAAAGATTATCTGCATGCGGTTTGTAGAAAAATCTGCCCTAGCAGTTTTTGAATGCTTCGCTACAGGCTCTCATAGGCATGATGTTGCCTACACAACAATAAAGCGCGTGTAGTTCAAGGGTTTATCAAGATTAGTCAGAAGGCAAGAAGATGACAGGCTAGATAAAATGCTACAATGCAAGCCTTGCTTTAGCTTGCTGGAATGTTAAATTGGCAACATTTACCAATGGTGATTCTTTTAGTAGTGAAAAAGAGGGAACTAATGATCGAACATAAATTAAAGGAAAAGGAATAAGCGGAGCCTATGGGTTGAGGCAAAGGGCTTGCTATAATTTTCAAGCATCTAGCTGCCTTGGAGACCTAGCCTTGAATGGTTGAACTTTTAATTAACCAAGTTTACCATTCATCAATAAGATAAAAAATTTATTAAATTTATCCCTACTTTACAAACAATAGGATGGTAAGTTGGCCGAGCCACATTTTGGCTTCAAAGGAAAGGGGGACAGGCCTTGTTTTAAGAAAAAACATAATGAAAACCTTTTTCTTATATTAAGTTAATAAAATTGTGTATTGCCTCCCTTAATGAGACAGCATAGTAAGCCTAGAAATTAAAAAGAGGAAGGAAAGACAATTGGTTTGTGGTAAACTCAAATTAAAGTTATAGAAGGTAAAAAAAAGGCAAGCATTCTATGGTTGAAGAAGATCGCCCAGATCCAGAAGCTTTACTTCAGTTGATTAACCGGGAAGAAGAAAAAAGTAAAGGAGGAAAACTTAAAATTTTTTTTGGGATGGCTGCTGGCGTAGGTAAAACTTATGCGATGCTAGAGGACGGTCAACAGCGTCGCTTAGAAGGAGTAGATATTGTCATAGGTGTCATTAACACCCATGGACGAAAAGAAACCGCTGCTCTTACGGATGGTTTGGAAAGTATTCCTGAAAAATCCATTAGCTATAGGGGAAACATTTTCACAGAGCTTGATATAGATACTATCATCAAACGCAAGCCCCATATCGTTCTTATAGATGAACTAGCGCATACCAATGTTCCTGGGTCGCGCCATACGAAACGATGGCAGGATGTAATAGAGATCCTTGAAGCAGGAATCGATGTTTACACCACCTTAAATGTTCAACATATTGAAAGCCGTAAGGATGTAGTGGAAGAAATTACAGGCATTGTAATCCGTGAAACTGTTCCTGATAGCCTTATAGAAAGAGCTTCTCAAATCGAGTTAGTGGATATCACTCCTACGGGGCTTTTAAGGCGCCTTAAAGAAGGGAAAGTTTATATAGGGCCTCAATCTGAAATTGCTGCAAAAAATTTTTTCCAAGTCGATCGATTAACGGCTTTAAGAGAAATAGCGCTGCGGCTAACAGCAGAAAAAGTGGATCATGATCTGCATGGATTACTGCCTAGTGCTGAAAGATCTAGCTTATGGAAACCCTCTGAGCGCCTAATGGTAGCGATTAGCCCCAGCCCTCATTCTCAGCGCTTAATTCGCCTTGCACGCCGTTATGCCTTTACCCTAGACGCTCCTTGGATTGCTTTGCATGTCGATAATGGGAAGAAGCTAAGTGAAAAGGATCAGAAACAGCTAGCCAAAAATCTCTCTCTTGCTAGAGAACTCGGAGCAGAAGTTATCACGACTGCAGATACTTCTATAGGAATAGCCTTAAAAAGGATGGCCAAACAAAAAAACGTTACTCAAATTATTATTGGTCGTCCACAGAACACCTTGTTTAAAAAATTGATGGGAATGAGTAATCTTCTTGATATCCTCAATCAAGAGGCTAGCGGTATCGATGTACATGTAATCCATCATGATGCCTCTGTTCCCCTACATGCATCTCCCTGGGCTAAAGTAGAATTTACAAGCACCTATAAAGATTATGGATGGGCCCTTTTTTTTACCCTACTTATAGCTATGCTAGGGGGAATATGCTCCTTATATCTAAGCTACCAAATGCTAGGATTTATTTTCTTTTTTTTCTTTTTAGGCTTTAGCCTATTCCTAGGAAAAGGTCCGCTTGTTTTATCGGCCACAATTTTTTCTTTGATTTGGTCCATGCTCTTTTTACCTTCTTTTAATTCAGCTTATTTTGGAGAAATGGAAATAGGTTTATTTTTATCTTTTGCAGCCGCTACTTGCGTTTTAAGCATCCTTACTGACCGCATTAAAAAACGCGAGCAACTGCTTAGGCATCGAGAAGAAAAATCACAAGTGCTTTATGAAATTGTAAAGGAACTAGCTACCACTTCTTTTAATAAAGAATTATTTTTATCTATCTGTGCTCGCCTAAATAACTTGCTAGACGGAAGAGCCGAAATTTTTCTGAAAAAAGTTGATGATGGTCTTATGATCAATGTCGAGACCGATTTGCTAAAAGATGAAAAAGAGAAAGCTGTGGCTACCTGGGTATTTGAAAACACAAAAATGGCAGGATGGTCTACAGATACATTATCATCCGTTAATAATCTTTACCTACCCTTAAAAGGATTTAAAGAAACAGTAGGCATTCTAGCTTTTCGACCTAATTTCCCTAAAGTAATACAACAAGAAGAAATAACTCTTCTTCAAACAATCTGCCAACAGGTAGCTCATTATGTGGAAAGGACCTTTAAAGAAGAAAAGTTACGAAAAAATGAATATCTTAAACAGATTGAAAAAGTTCAACATAACATTCTAAGCTCTCTTTCTTTGGAGTTTAAAACACCACTACATTCAATCAGGGGGGCAGCACGTGAACTAAAAAGTGCGGAACTTGCCAAGAATGCAGAGCTTCGTTCGCATAAGATTCAACAGATTGAAGAATCTTCTAATTATTTAAATCGCATGGTAGAGAATATAGTGACTATGTCTCAATTAAGCACAGGCTTTCTCAAAGTCTCCAAAAAATTACTAAGCCTCTCTGAAGTGATTGAAGCGAGCGTAGCAAGCTTACAAAAAAACCTTGAAAAACATATCATAAAAGTTGAAGTCGATAAAGATATCCCTCCTATTTATTATGATTTTTCTTTGATAGAACTTCTTCTTTGTAACTTATTAATTAATGCTGCTGCTTACTCTCTGCCAGGTAAAGAAATTTTAATTTCTTCTCATAAAATGGAAAAATTTGTTCTTCTTTCTGTCGCGGATGAAGGGCCAGGCATTCCTCTTAATTTTATTCCTCGGCTTTTTGAAAAATTTTATCGAATTCCTGGCACGCCATCTAATGGAATGGGTTTGGGGCTAGCCGTAGTAAAAACAATCGCGGATCTTCATCAAGCAAAAATTGAGGTTCATAATCGCCCTAAAAGAGGAACAGTGTTCACTCTCTATTTTCCTCTAGAGAACAAGTAAAAATTATGAAGAGATACAAATAAACATTTATACACATTACTTTTATATAAGAAATTTCTGCCAATTATCTTAGGTATCCCCCCACCCTATATGCTGTCCAAAAAACCTTGCCTATAACTCAATCTAGCAGTAGATATTTTCAGGCATATTAATTAATAAGATGTACTAAGCTCATTAAGCTTCCGGTAGGCAAGCATAACTTTTTTTAGTTTAAGCTCTTTTAAATGGTAGAAATAGTTGGATTAAAAAACGTCTGGTTAAAAGAAAATTGAAGAGAGTCGATGAAAAAATTCATTTTATGTTGACATGGATTTGATTACTTTGATACCCTAGAGGGGTAGGGTATATCTTTATAACCCAAAAGGTATTTATGAAAAATTCAAAGGGTGAACATACACAAGCCAAGCCCCCCTCTTATCATGATCAACTCTCGCATTTAAATAGAATAAGCGGGCAGTTAGAAGGAATAAAAAAGATGATTAAAGAGGAAAGGTATTGCCCGGAAATCTTAACTCAGCTTAGAGCCATCCGTTCGGCTGTAAAAAGCGTTGAAAGGCGGATCTTGGATAACCATCTATCCTCCTGCGTGACCGAAGCCTGCCTTTCTCACAATCAAGAAGAGCAAAAAAAGAAAATTGAAGAGATTAGAATATTGATTAAACGATTTGATTGAATTTTAAGCATAAAGTAATTCGAGATAGCATAAGAAGGGAGGAAACATCTTCATTATCACGCGAGCCTTTCCGCAATCAAAATGAATGGGGAGCAGGGCAGTGATTGATCTGAGGGAAAATTAGAGTCTTTAGAGTCGTTCAAAATAATAATTAGAATTAATTAATAATTTAAAAAAGGAAAAAACATGAAAATTTTACTAAGTTTATTAGGTGCTTCTTTTTTAGCAGCTAGTTTTCTTACTGCTGCTCCAGCTATGAATAACTGTGAGTGCTCACAGTGTACTTGCACTCAAGATAAGCATTGTGGATGTTATGCTAAATCGGGATGCCACGGTTTATCCCCGACCGCTACAGGGGAAGAATCCTCTCAAGAAAAAAATTCTAGTATTGCTAATTAAAATCATTGAGATTCTCCTTATTCCCTTTCTATATGCATTTTAGAAATGTTTAAAGAAAAAAAAGACATTTCTAAAATGCTCTCTTAAAATCGTTAATGGATACAATGCTTATCCACTTAAGCCAATCTCTCTATAATTAATAAAAGGCATCCCTTTTCTATATATCATAGAAAGTTAAGGAAATAGGAATTAAAAGAATGAGCTTCAAAAAAAGGTTTATTTGAAGAGCGGGGTTTAATGCACGTTGAGGATCCTTACGCTTGTTAGCTTTTCTAGCTCCATACAACACTTTTAGAAGGTTGATAATTTCTTAAGATGCGGTGCAGCTACCAGAAAAAGACCTGAAAAGTTTCAGAATGAGTTGCTTATAAAGAACAAAGCTAAAGAATTTTCCCTTGCAATAAATAAAAAAACAAATAAAACTGGAATAAGTATCTAAATTTAAAGGGGCCTTAACAATCATTCGATTAAGTGGTAAGATTCTAAGATAGCTTTGCTAGAGGAAACGAGTTATTAGCCTTGTATGCCAAAAAGCGTAAGTGCGTGGCTCAAAGGCTTAAATTACCTAGGTAGTTATTTTAAGGAAATTTTAAATCTAATTAATTACAAGACATCTAATTTTAAATAAACAAAATGCGAAGGGCTTATTAATGGACTTAGAGAATGAATTTTTATTAAGCTACCAGGTCTTAAAGCCTTTTAGAGAGGATTTTGGACAAAATGTACCCAGCGTTTACAAGCAGGCTAACTGGAAAGGGAGAGTTTACTGCTTTATTCAATTAATCAGTTCCCCAATCACTGCTTTATTTAAAGTAGGGAGAAAAGTTGGAGCTGTTGCAAGCTTAGTTGCCACTGTGGCTAGCTTAAGTCTATACCTTATTACAAAATGTTTAGGGAAGATTTGGAAAAGAAAGCCTATAAAGCGACAGGATGTGTTGAATGAAGCGGCAAATATTAAAAAACTTACCTTATATGCCTTAGATCTATCCATAGCGTTAGCCTTGTCTCCTATTGGCCTATTGGCCTCTAGAGTACGCTACCTTATAGGAATAATTTATCCACCTTTAGCTTTCTCTCCAAGCTTTTTGGTAATAAAAATTTAATAATTTTTTACATAAAAATTAAATTTTTTGCTGTAGAAAAGCATAAACAATGCCACCCCTATAGAAAAATCCCTTAATAATTTTGTTTAAAAACTTCGTTTATTCACTCCTTTAAAAAAATTAGCCTTTGAAGGCTTCTCTTTCCTTGAAAGCAGCTTTTAAGTATATGCCTGCAAGAGAGGAATTGATCAGACGCCTATAAGAAAGCGCCACCCCTTTTTTTAATAAAATAAAAGCAAATTCAACAGCAGATGAAGCATAATGCTTAGCTATCCTGAAGATTTGAACGGCCAAGAATGGGAAGGAATCAAGCATATTTTTTTCTTTTTTCTAGGGAAGAGGACTTGCTGCCCCTTCCGAACAAGGCATCTTACTTGCTATTCTTTAGGTAAATTATCCAGGATTCTAATAGAGATATCTTCCTTATGACTATCCTCCCGGCAAAGGTATGTTTAATTATTTCCCTAGACGGAAGCTTATCGAGAAATTTGAAAAGATGAATGCATACCCCTGCAAGAAGAAAAGAATGCCAATGGAAAAAAAGAAGGGCCGCCAGCAGACCTAGGGGATAGCCAGAGCATGAAAAACCCAAGCTATGGCAGTCTAAAAGGCTAAGAGGGAGGAAAAAAATCAGAGGAAGAGAAAGACATTTTTCAGTAAATATTTAAAGGTTTTTTAATAGATTGCCATCTAACAGCAGCCAACCTATCTGATAAAGAAGGCTTAAGAAAACTTTTCAATGGTAATCAATGCAAATCCTTAGAAAAAGTATGGGTAGATCAAGGCTATCAAGAAGAAGAGATAAAAGCTACGGGCTAAAATTAGGATAAGGAAGCTGAAGTAGAGAAAAAACCGCCAGGTAGGACAGGCTTTTCTATGAAAGCTGGAAGGCCATGTGTATCTCTTAACAGGAAGAATTTAATGTTTTTCCTCAAAGCTGGAGAGTAGAGAGAACTTTAGCATGAATAAACAAAAACTAGAGGTTATCAAGTATTAAGAATACTTACCTACAACTTCGCAAGCTAGGATTTATAACTCAATATTTAGGACTAGATCAAGGAGTGAATGGGCTGCAGGGCCCCATTTCAGGCTATAATTTGAAATTGCGGGTAAGAGTTAGAAGGCTGGCTATAATTAACTTCTAAGCATGCTATATAGCTACTTCCAAAGTGTGCTTGGATAAGAGAAAGCAATTTTTCTAATTTTTCCTTAGGACCTTGTGCTATAATTTCTACTCTTCCATCTTTAAGATTACGCACGGTGCCTGTAAGCCCTAGTTGAGAGGCATAATGAAGAGTAGTTGATCGAAAACCGACACCTTGCACGTGTCCCGAGACTAAAGCATGTAATTCTAATAGCTCGTGGAAAGGATTCAATCTATTCATTTTTTATAATTTAAGAGTTTACCATAGAGGACGCTGCTGACAACCCCGCCCCTTTCTGTGGGCTGAATGTCTTTAAGTTTAAATAATATCTTCATAAAATTGCCAATTTTTTTTAACAAGATATCTCGCCTTCTGAGTGATCATTAATTTCATTTTCATTCATTTCCCCTAGAGGGAAGTTTAAAATCAAATCTTGTACCTGCTCTATTGATTCAGCTCTACTTATTTGTTCCCTAAAAGCTCGTGTTCCAGCAGATTTTTTTAGATACCAACAACCTACTCGACGCATGTCTACCACTGCACGGCGTGTCTGTTGATAATTAATCGTATAATTGAAATGCTCAAGCAAGGCC
Organism: Neochlamydia sp. TUME1; assembly: GCF_000813645.1. Lineage (NCBI taxonomy): Bacteria > Pseudomonadati > Chlamydiota > Chlamydiia > Parachlamydiales > Parachlamydiaceae > Neochlamydia > Neochlamydia sp. TUME1. The sequence goes on from NZ_JRXI01000197.1 coordinate 8,278, forward strand.
TGTCGGCAGTCTTCTAAAGTACGGCTCCTAGGCTCTTCCCCTTGAAGCTTTCTAATGATATCTTCTACAATCCAAGGTTGGCCTAAAGTTCCACGGGAGACAAGGATGGCATCGCAGCCGGTGTGCTCAAACATTTTCTCTGCAGCCAAGGCATCAAATATATCTCCATTGCCAATAATTTTGATCGATTTTGCAACCTCTTTGCATGCCTTAATCCAATCCCAATTGGCCGCTCCTCGGTAACCCTGTTGGCGCGTACGGCCATGAATACATATAGCTTTTGCACCGGCTTGCTCTGCTATTTGTGTGATCAAAGGAGCATTGATAAGATTTTCATCCCATCCAGCTCGTATCTTGACAGTCACCGGGATTTTAACAGCAGCCACCATTTTCTCTAAAACCTCTCCAATCAAGGCAGGATTTTTCATCATTCCCGATCCACTTCCATCCTTAGTCACCTTATCGACAGGACAGCCACAATTTAAGTCGACAACATCAAAACCTAAGTCTTCAATAATTTTTGCAGCCTGGCCGGCAATTTCTGGTTTACTTCCGCAGATTTGCCCTCCAATAGGATGCATGCGGCGAGCATAATCCAAAATATGAAAGGTTCCTTGGTCAAAGCGCACCAGAGCATCCATTTTGACCATTTCACAATATATCAATCCCGGATGATAATTAGCTGACATTTGACGAAAAGGATAATCAGAGCATCCCGCCAAAGGTGCATAGAAGATATTATTAGGAAGCTGGATAGCCCCTAGCTGAAAAGGCATCTGGAGAAATGATGTTCTGTCTTTCATCGAATTAGAAAAATAATTAAATCTTTAAGAAGATTTAGGCTAAAAAAAGCAAGAATGGGACTAATATCCACCATTCCGAAAGGAGGAATAATTTTTCGAAAAAGATTGAGATAAGGATCGGTATAGAAAGCTATAAATTGCATAAATCTATATTGCATGAGTTGCGGTGCCCAAGAAGAAATAATTCTGCCAAAAAGCATCAGCATATAGATTTGAAAAAGCAGATCAACGATAGGAATAAGCCACATAAAAAATAAGGGGTAGTAAATTATTAGGACTCTAATATATAAAAAAAAGTCTTTTCTGTCTAAGAACTTTAACCTATAATGGGACCTTTGTTTGGGAATATTTTAAGCTTAGGAAAAAGCGCATGTTGGATAAGCCAGAGGCTTCTATCACATTAGGCCTGGAGCTAGAAAAAACCGTTTTGAGGGGCATTCAACTAGCCTACAATAAAGGAAAGCCCACTTTTAGCAAGCTTTTTGAAATAACAGGAGAGTTTGATAATGTAAATCCGCTTTACATTTATGAAGAGCACCCTGATTTGCAAAAAAGCCTTCAGAAAGATTTAGTAATCACAGCGTTAGATACCCCCGAAGTGCTTATACGCCATCTCGGAATAAAATTAAAAAAAGAAAAAGATATAGAACAAGTATTAGCTTTTCAAGCCGAACCTCTGCTACCCTATCCTTCAGATCATGCTGTCTTAGATTATCTTAAGATTGGCCATTCAGAAGAGGGGTCTTTATTAACTGTTTTAGCTGCCCGCAAAGACTACATCCAAAGACATCTACAACGTTGTTCCCAGCTTGGGATAGAACCTGAGGTTATTACTGCTATACCCGCAGCTTTATACAATTTTGCTATCACCTGCGTGTCTTCATCTAACCCTTATTGTATCATACATCTTGGTACTCAGCAATCTACAGCCGTACTTATACAAGATTCCAAGCTTATTGCCGCTCAGTCCATTTTAGGAGGCATACAAACACTTAAAGAAGCCTTGATAGAAGGAGAAGATGGTTCGATTAACTTTGCTGGCCCTCACGGTAACTTACTGGGCGCCAATCAGGCCGTTCCTACTTACCAAGCTTGGGAAAGTTTGCGCCTAGAAATTAAACGTGTAGTTTTTTCTCTCTCCAAACAAGCCAGGGGACAAGAAGTTAAAGAATTATTAATTACCGGTTCTGCTTCTTTAATTCCCAACTTAGGAGCCTCTTTAGCTTCAGATTTAAGAATGCAACAAATTTTTCCCCAACCCGAGATTTTCCCTCAATTAACTGTGGATAAAATGCAAGAATTTGCAGCGCCCTTAGGCATAGCTTTAGCGGGCCTTCCTCTTCTAAAAGACAAAATTAATTTTCGTAGACAGGAATTTTCCTATCCTCATCCTTGGAAAAGATTGACCAAATCTTTATGTGCCTATGCAGGCTTATGTATCGCTTTAGCTTTAGCTTTATATATATTTACTCAGTCTTATCTTGCTTATCATCTCGATAAGGTTAGGCAAGATTATATTGAACTCTTACAGGTTATGAATAAGCCCTACGCTAATTTTGAGAGCTCGTACGAAGGAAAAAACTCTTTATTCAATGCTTCTGATAGCCAAGCTAAAGACATTTTAGAGCTCTCTGAAAAAGATCTTTTAGAACGCGTCCATTATCTTGAAAAAAATTTACAGAGTAATCCTGATATTTTTCCCCTTTTACCGATCGTTCCTAAAGTAAGCGATGTTTTAGCCTGGTTAAGCACGCAAGATGTCCTTATAGGAAAATGCAAAGGGGAAAAACTTCCTTTGCCACCCATTCAAATCGAGAGCTTTCATTACGCTTTAGTTAAAAGACCTGAACAACATAAGAAGCAGGAAAAATACCAGGTAAAAGTTGAAATTGAGTTTACAAGTTCGATACCCAAGCAAGCACGGGAATTCCATGATGTATTGATTGAGCCCAATTCCTTTGTAGATCCTAAAGGAGAAGTAAAATGGAATAGCAGCCATGGTCGCTATAGAACGTCCTTTTACTTAAAAGATAAAACTCTTTATTCCTCTTCTTCATAAGAATAACAAAAAAAATTAAAATGTTAGAAACTATTCCTCGTAAGCGACTTCTCTTTTATGGTTTGTGCATCGGATTGCTGCCCTTAATTTTTGTGGCTCTGCATTTTTATTCACAATTAGAAAAGCTGAATCATCTGAAAGAGACGATCCATTGCACCCATGACACAGCTATCATGCGTGAAAAGAAGCAAGCCACCAATATGGCTGTTATCCAGCACTTTCGTGAAGCTGATCATCATTATATTGATAAATATTTGGAAACTTTGGTTTTCCTTGAAACGGAAATTGAAAGTCTTCAAAAGCTTGAAAACAATAAAAATTTTGCTTTCGATGATGACTTAAAAAAAAGGTTAGAATATTTAGCCAATAATAATAGCTTAGCCTTTACTGAAGGGGTCGTACAGTCCTATCCTCTTTTTCAAGAAACTACCGAAACACTTGTCCATCCTGTGGAAGTGGATGTGGAAGATATCCAAAAAATTTTATCTCGCATTGAAGCTATCCCTATTGGACCCTACGCTCCTCCTTCTCATCCCCCTCAACTTCTTATTTTAGATTTCAAAATTAATAGAAAAAATATTTCCGAAAATAATGAAGCTTTCAGCCTAGATTTAAAACTATTAAAAAGAGAATTTCTTTAGACTTTATGAAACAACTTAAACTCCTACCACTTCTTATCTTTCTTGTCTGTATAGCTCATGGATGTATACCTACCAGCCTCAGGGATGAACAGCCAGCTTTAATTAGCATCAACTTAATTGATCGCAATGGGCTTAATGAGACTATTACCAATAAAGAGCGCTTGAATCAATACGAAAATGTAAATTTTCTAGGAGCTCAACCTTATCAAAAAGTTTTAAGAGTCTATCAAAAAGATAGCCAAGGAAGCTCTCCAGCCTATATTACTACCTACTATGAAAATGGACAGCCTCGGCAATATTTAGAAGCTGTCAACAATCGTGCTTATGGGTTTTACCGAGAATGGTATAAAGATGGCACTTTAAAGCTTGAAGTTACTCTTATTGGAGGGATTGCAGACTTAACATCTAGCGCTGAAAAAAGCTGGCAATTTGAAGGACGCGCGCGCGCGTGGGATGAAAATGGTAACATTCAGACAGAAATAACTTATGAAAAGGGCTTGTTAGAAGGAGATTCTATTTACTATCATCCAAATGGAAGGATATGGAAACGTATTCCTTTTCATAAGAATCAAGCGAATGGCATAGCAGAATACTATCTTGATAATGGCCAACTTTTACAAACGATCATTTTTTGCAACGGAGCTCGCCATGGTGAAGCTATACGCTACTGGCCGCCAAAAAAAATTGCTGCTCAGGAATATTTTGACCAAGGACTATTGGTTACTGGCCAATATTTTGATAGAGAAGGTAGTCTTATAGCTGAAATTATCGAGGGCGAAGGATATCGAGCCATCTTTAATAAAAAAAATGTGCAAGAATTACAGCAATTTCAAGGAGGAGTTTTACAAGGTAAAGTAAAAATTTTTGATGAAAGCAATCGTCTTCAGCGCCTTTATCATATAGAAAATGGCTTAAAAAATGGGGAAGAGTATGAGTATTTCCTTTTAAAAGGCTTAAAAGAGGCGCGTCCCAAATTGTTAATCAATTGGTATCAAGGTAAAATTAATGGGTATGTAAAAACCTGGTATGAAAATGGTACCGTCGAGAGTCAGCGAGAAATAGTCAATAATAAACGCAATGGGTTAGCTACAGCTTGGTATCAAGATGGAAGTTTGATGCTTATCGAAGAATATGACCGAGACCTAATTATGAAAGGTGGATATTACAAAAGAGGGGATAAAAATCCGATAAGCGAAATTTTAAATGGCCAAGGAGTAGCTACCCTTTATGATGGAGATGGCCGTTTTATTCGAAAAATTCATTATTATAATGGGAAGCCTCAGGAATAGCTAAATTTTTCCTTGCTTTTTTCTTATTTATAAGATATAAATTAGCTACCGTTGAAAGACGCTCTCTTCTTAAAAAAATAGCTTTTAATTAAATAAATCAGTAAAAAACTTATAAAAAATGCTTGGGCAAATCAATTTTTTCATACCAAGCATTCATGCTTTTTCTCTTTATCTATTCGTATAAATTTATTATTCTTTCTTTGGATTTTTATTAAAATTGGAGATTATTATGGCTCAAGCTAACGATGCAGAACGTAAAAAAGCACTCGATTTGGCAGTTAGCCAAATTAAAAAGCAATTTGGCGATGGTGCCATTATGTCGCTCGGCAAGCACTCTTCCGAGCGAGAAATTAGTGTAATTAAAACTGGCGCCCTTTCTTTAGATGTAGCTTTAGGCATTGGGGGAGTTCCCAGAGGACGCGTGGTGGAAATTTATGGGCCTGAATCTTCAGGTAAATCTACTTTAGCATTACATATAGTTGCCAATGCGCAACGTAATGGTGGTGTAGCGGCTTATATTGATGCAGAGCATGCTTTAGACCCTGGCTATGCGACCAAGATCGGGGTTAATATTGATAATCTATTAATTTCTCAACCTGATAGTGGAGAAGAAGCTTTAAACATTGCGGAAGCATTAGCGCGTTCGAATGCTATCGATGTAATTATCATCGACTCTGTAGCAGCCTTAGTGCCTAAATCAGAGCTTGAGGGGGAAATCGGCGATACTCACGTAGGTTTGCAAGCACGTATGATGTCCCAAGCTTTACGGAAGCTAACATCTGCTCTAGCTAAAAGCAACACTTGCGCTATTTTTATTAACCAAATTCGTGAGAAGATTGGGGTCATGTATGGCAACCCTGAGACCACCACGGGTGGAAGAGCTTTAAAATTTTATTCTTCTGTACGCTTGGATATTCGTCGTACAGCAGGAATTAAAGGAAATGAAAATGTAGAGATTGGTAATCGCGTACGAGTCAAAGTAGCAAAAAATAAAATGGCCCCTCCCTTCTTAACTGCTGAGTTTGATATTCTGTTCAACGAGGGCATTTCTCGCACCGGAACAGTTATTGACATGGCAGCTGAATACAATATTGTAGATAAAAAGGGTGCGTGGTTTAGCTACAAAGGCCAGCGTCTAGGGCAAGGCAGAGAAGCCGTTAGAGAAGAGCTTAAGAATAATACCAAGTTGCTAGAAGAACTAGAAACCTTAGTATTAGAGCATCTTAATAATAAGATTGCAGCCAAAACAAGTAAAGCCTCCGAAGCTGAAGAATCTTTAGCAGAGCTTATGGAAGTTTAATTGTAATCTTTAAGCCGCAAGGCTTATGACCCTCTTTATTTAGGACTTTTGCCTACTTTGGCAAAAGTCCTTTTTGCATTCCATCTTTTTCAAGTAAACTCTTCCCCCTTCAATTTTTAATAATATGGTCTTAAGAAGCTCCTTTTGCAGTCGCATGTTTTATAAGTAAAAGCTCTTTAGCTGAAGGAACAGCTTTCAGAGGGTTGGGCATACCATCTTAATTTTTAAAGCGTCTATAATTTTTTAAAGCATATAAATGTTAAGTTAAAAGAATGTAAGGCTGCTTCTAACTTTACCTATTTCGCGCTATATCCTATCGGTAAATATTTATTTTGGCCTACAGACTTTACCTTGGAAAAATAAAACAGGGCTTTTAATTCGTCTTCATCAATACAGGCTTCATGGCTTACCAAGGCATCCATTAACACATCCTCTTGAACCTCTAGCTTGTAGCGTTCCGGCCTTTAGCTTTATTATTTTCTTCATCTCCCCCTAGCCATTTTTTTAAGCTGCCTTGATGCTTTATATATAGGCTGCAGCTGCATTAGAGTTTACTAGCTTGTCCAAATTTTTGGCGAAGCGATCTTCCTTAATAAAGGTTAATATTGTAGAGAAGAATACGCTTTCAGGCTACTTCTTATGTGATCCCATACTTTATAAAATTGATCTCATTAAGTAGAGAGGCAACTTTCAGAGGGTTAGGTATGCAGACTTAGTTTTTTTAAAGCGTAGAACTACGTAAGGTGTAATTATTGAGATTGCTAACAGCCTTTTTTACCTCCAAATAAAAAGGAGATCGATAGAGATAGAAAAGTTTGGAAAAAAGGAATTATTTTTTTAACCTCTTATTTTACAATAAAAGATCGTAAATCAGTTTATTGACAGCCTGCCTTTAAAATGTAAATGATGGCATTGATTACCTATTACCTAAAATGCCTAGATGACTTGTCATCTCTTTTCTTGCATATACATCCACATGCGTCCTTCTTAATAGATTGCCTTGCCGACGTTGAGCTATTTGTTACTTGCTGTGCCTATACTTGCATCTGCAGGCACGCTAAAAACTTGGGCAATAGCTTGAAGAATTTAGGTCATAAGCGTCCAACAGGATGTAGCCTTTGATTCTTCTAAGGGTGAAGCAAAAAGAGAGCGGAAAATGCGTCAGCATGATAACGGCAAATGGAGAATTTAGACGAAGAGCTACTTAGCCATTTGCCTGGACCTGCATGAAATTATTTATCAAGTAAATTACCAGCATCAGATAGCAATAAAACGGATGATTTAGTGGCTAACGAGGATGATCCTTTAAGCTACCAAAGAATGTCCATGGGGATGCTGCTTACAAGCAAGCTTCCTTCCCTTTATCTTACAGGCGAGGTATAGCTATTTAAATTCTATTTTTCTAAGGATTTATGTATAATCGATTGGCATGGTATATTCACACGATTTAAGAAAAAAAGCTTTGAATTATATAAAGAATGGCGGCTCAATGGCCACAGCTAGTGAGGTGTTTGGCGTAACAGTTCGCACGTTAACAAACTGGATTAAGCGGAAAAAACAAGGTGATCTAGCTCCCAAAAAAAGACGGCCAAGCCCCAGTAAAATTGATAGTGAAAAGCTAAAGTTATATATAAAACAAACTTCTGATGCATACCTTAGAGAAATAGTTGAGGCATTTGAAGTGACAATATCTGCAG
>NZ_JRXI01000198.1:0-1194 GCF_000813645.1 Neochlamydia sp. TUME1
CCCGATCTAAACCCTATTGAAACCTTTTGGGCTAATTTTAAAAAGATTGTGGCAGCAAACTTAAGTAAGTTTTCGACTCTTGCTCAAACCATTGATTACTCTTTTTTAAGTATATGTTAATGATCAGAAATTTAAAATTTAAACAACTATACAATACGCCTAGCTTCTTCCTGTCAAGGAAAGTTGTCCCCCCAGCCATAACACTCTGCAGAAAAAGAGAGAAACTTCTTGTCGTTATAAATGTGTAGCTTAGCTTAAGCTTACTTAGTTGCGGGAAGGAAAGCGGATGACTTGTTTAAAGATAAGATGGCTAAAAGTTTTTTATTTCATTTTAGCCCCTCCCAATTTAAAAAGTACTTACGGCCATTCTACAATTGAAAACGCTGCCTTATTTTTTTTGGAATATCTTTCAAAGGATTTGCCGCTAATTCAAGCCTTTTCAGCTGAGACAGCTGCCAGATTTCTGCAGGAAGGCTGGTGAGCTGGTTTTGCTTTAAGTAAAGCTCTTGCAGCCGAGACAACCGCCCCATTTCTACAGGCAGAGTGGTGAGCTGGTTTTGATTTAAGTAAAGCTGTAGCAGATTAGACAGCTGTCCGATTCTTGCAGGAAGGCTGGTGAGCTGGTTTTGATTTAAGTAAAGCACTCGCAGCTGAGACAGTTGCCCGATTTCTGTAGGCAGAGCGGTGAGCTGGTTTTGATTTAATTCAAGCCTTTGCAGCTCAGACAGCTGCCCGATTTCTGCAGGCAGACTGGTGAGCTGGTTTTGATTTAAGTGAAGCACTTGCAGCTCAGACAGTTGCCCGATTTCTGCAGGCAGGCAGGTGAGCTGGTTTTGGCTTAAGTTAAGCTCTCCCAGCTGAGACAGCTGCTCGATTTCTACGGGAAGGCTGGTGAGCTGGTTTTGATTTAAGTAAAGCGCTTGCAGCTTAGGCAGCTGCCCGATCTCTGCAGGCAGAGCGGTGAGCTGGTTTTGATTTAAGTCAAGCTCTTGCAGCTCAGGCAGCTGCCCGATTTCTGTAGATAGAGCGGTGAGCTGGTTTTGATTTAAGTCAAGCCATTGTAGCTTAGACAATTGACCTATTTCTGCAGGAAGGCTAGTGAGCTGGTTTTGGCTTAAATCAAGCCATTGCAGCTCAGACAGCTGACCTATTTCTGCAGGAAGGTTGGTGAGCTGATTGTTGCTTAAGGAAAGA
>NZ_JRXI01000199.1:0-11305 GCF_000813645.1 Neochlamydia sp. TUME1
CAAGCTTTCAATAGAGGCCGAAGAGATAGGATGCATTTTATTTCCTTGGGTAGGGATGACTTTTCAGCATTTTTACTTTTTTAAAAACAATATAAAAAAAATTAAAAAAGCAAGTCAAGCGAATTGGTATCCTTATCAAGGAAAAATAGCTCGCAGATAATCTACCACGCTTTTATTTCAGATAGATTTAAGGAAAGGGGGGGGGGCCTTCTAAGCATTTAGGAGCAGTCACAGATTTTGGAGATTAGTTGACACGACAATTTTGGTTTGGGTAAAAGAATGAGATTGATTCTTTACCTTATTTGAGAAAATGGCTCTTTTTGATGCTTTGTTTTATAGTTATTTAAATTCTATTTTTCTAAGTACATATGTATAATCAATTGGCATGGTATATTCACACGATTTAAGAAAAAAAGCTTTGAATTATATAAAGAATGGCGGCTCAATGGCCACAGCTAGTGTTGTTTTTGGCGTAACAGTTCGCACGTTAACAAACTGGATTAAGCGGAAAAAACAAGGTGATCTAGCTCCCAAAAAAAGACGGCCAAGCCCCAGTAAAATAGATAGTGAAAAGCTAAAATTATATATAAAGCAAACTCCTGATGCCTACCTTAGAGAAATAGCTGAGGGATTCGGAGTGACAATAGCTGCAGTTTTTTATGCCTGTAAAAGACTGAAAATCACTTTAAAAAAAAGACACCCTTCTACAAGGAAAGAGATGAGCATAAGCGAGAGGAATTTAGGCAAAAGCTAGAATACATTCCGGAAGAAAATAGAATTTACATAGATGAAAGCGGGGTAAATGCCTACTTACAGCGCCAACATGTAAGATTACTTATAGGAAAAAAAATTTATTGTGCTCTAGCAGGTCGTTCATTTGCTAGGGAAAGCTTTATAGCAGCTAAATGAAAGTCCAAAACTATAGCTCCTTTTTGTTATACAGGTACTTGTAATTCCCTTTTGTTTAACTTTTGGCTAGAAAAAATATTGATACCCGAACTTAAAGCACGACAAGTTCTGATTAGGGATAATGCTACCTTCTATAAATTGCAAACCACCCATGAACTTATCAAAAAGGCAGGGTGTGAAATTTTATTTTTGCCGCCTTATTCTTCAGATCTAAACCCTATTGAAACCTTTTGGGCTAATTTTAAGAAAATCGTAGCAGCAAACTTAAATAAATTTCTACTCTTGCTCAAACCATTGATTACTCTTTTTAAAGTATATGTTGATAATTAGAAATATAAAATTTAAATCACTATATATAGACTCTTTGGTACCTTCAGGACGAGGAAGGTTAAAGCTAAAAGGCGGGCAAGCTCTAAAAAACAAGAGAAGAGATGCTTCAAAAGTTGTTAAAGGCTTAGGAGTAGGCGTTAAAGCTAGTCAGCTTTAAAAAAAGCTCTGCTGCTATCCTAGCAGATTGCTTGCTGGAGCAGGAATGCCTTCGCTTTAAAAAGCATGGCAAAAAATTCTCGGTAGAAAACTCTCGCACAGGGAAACTAGCTTGTTAGAGCTGAACATTATATATTCAGAACAGCGATTATGAATAAGCTGGCAAAAATTAAAATGACTCCTGGCCAATGGGTACTAACTAGATGACAAAGCATACTAGAAGACTATGCCTTAAACAGAGGAGGTAGTACAACATTTTCGTGGCACAGCCATTAATCCCAATTACCAAACCTTTTTAACCTTCTCCATTTTAAAAACCTACCTTATTTAATTAATTAGTTTTTACAAAACAAAAAAAAATAATTAAAAACAAATGTTTCATATAATTAATAGTTTATTATATTATTGTTATAGTGTTTTATTAGTAACCTATTAATTTAAGGAGATAGAGATGAGTAGTCCCATGCGCAGAGTAGAAGAGGTAAAAGATTTTAAAATGAATAAAATCTTAGGGAGCTTAAATAGCATGCCTAAGCAAGGCGTCTCATGGAAAGGTCATACATGGAACATAATCAAGGATAATTTAAATAGCTTTATAAAGAGCATTAGAACAAGACATTGGATTTCCGGTAAGCAATATAGAAATGATAAACTTTCCGAGACATTAAAACTGCTTAGCGCGACTGTTATTACAAAACTTAAAGGTACGATGCAGGAATCTAATTTAGAAATCCAATTAAATTCTTCTGACCAGGAAATAGATGGCTACTCGTTGCATCAGGCAAATTATCTTTTAGCCCTAGCGGTTAAAACCCATGCAATGAAGATAAATGAGATATTGGAAAAAATTGATACCCCAAGATTTAATGCAAAAAATGCAAGCTATCTAAATAGGATCAAAGCTACTGTAAGGGGCTTAAATAATAGCTGTCAAATAGGTTTAGAGGCCGAGACAGATTTTATCAATAAAGCTCAAGAAAAAAAGCTTAAAGATTTTAATAGAGAAGAAGAGATGAAAATTCTACCAGATAAGCTGCATGAAGAATTAAAAGCTCTACAAGAGGCTCTAGGCAAATACATCAATCCTTTAAGTAGCGAGGAAGAGGATAGGAGTTCGCGCATGGCAAGAGATAGCTTGGGCCTGGCAATAGCGTCTATTGATACTGGCATAGAAGCAGAAGAGCTAAAAAAAGAATCTAAAAGAGCTATTAAGCTTACGGAAGGTTTTTTAAAAGAAGCTTCTATCTCCTCCGAGGAAATAAAAACTATTCTTGGTAAGCTAAAAGCGACTCATGAGCGCTATGCAAACTCCTTAAAGAAGGATTAACAACTCTACGCCTACCTAAACAAAATTAGCGCGGGATTTTCCGCGCTTTATTCAACTTTTTCCGAATTGATTTGCGAAGTAAGCAAGTCACATAAAGTGCTTAACTCAGGGACATCCAGATTAAGCTGCTGGCTTATCACTTTAAACGCCTCTATTTCCTCTAAAAACATTTTAAAAGCATCTTCTCTACCACACTTGGCTACCAAGTTGACTAGCTTCCCTTGATGGGCATCCTGCTCGACATCTCCAAAATCATCAGCAATTTGAAAAGCCATGCCAAAGTGATAAGCAGCTTTTTTTATATCTGCAAGTTTATCTAAAGCTCCTCCTCCATACAACCATCCTAAGACAAAAGAAATCTCAAATAAAGAGCCCGTTTTCATCCGAATAATTTCTTTCAGGGTGTTTATACTTAGATCAGGAGGATAGATATCTAAAAATTGCCCTCCTGTAGCCCCTAAAAGGCCTGTATTAAATGTGCAGTTCTCTAGAGCAAGAAGGCAAATCCTGTCACTCTGGGCAGCATGAAGGGCTCCCGATAAGCTTAGTACTTTTGCATTCTTAGCAAGAAACTCATACCCCGAGGCAATTAAAGCATAACTAGCTAATAAGGCTAGAGATTCTCCATAGACTTTATGAGCACTAGGCTTATCCCTTCGCACATCATCGTTATCCATACAGGGCAAATCGTCCGCCAATAAAGAAGCGGTATGGAAAAACTCAACAGCAAGGGCGGCAAAAGATACATCTACTGGGGCCTTCAAAGCTTTAGCAATTACTAGTACTAAAAAGGGGCGAAAACGCTTGCCACCATTCATTAAGGCATACTCACAGACGTCACGCAAGTTTGTTTTAGGGCCTAGAAGAGCGATAGCTTGTCGCAAGCTTGATTCGAAAGCGAGCTGGTAGGGTGCTAAAATGTAAGAAAAAGGATCATTTTTAATCATAGACAGTAAGCTTTAAGTAATTTTAATAATTAATTTTATAGTAAGACTTTTAAAGAGGAGTAATGATCGCTTTTTGAGATGAGCGAATAAGTTGGTGGGAAGCTATATATCCTCCTGCATTTACACATGGATAACAGATCACCTTTTTCCCCCATAAAGTTCCTGGATTGGTTACAGAATTACAACCTATTTGCGAATCATCGCCTATAATAGCACCAAATTTTTTTAAGTTTGTTTCAATGAAGCTCCCATCTAAATAGATAGAAACATTTTGACGATTTAATCTCAGATTAGCACATTTTGTTCCAGCACCTAAATTTACACGCGAACCCAAAATGGTATCACCAAGGTAAGCAAAATGACCAGCTTGAGCTTTATCAAACATGATAGCATTTTTCACTTCGGTAGCATGGCCAATTACACATTCATTTCCAGCAATGAAATTGCCTCGAATGTAGGCACCATGACGCACACTACAATTTTGGCCAATGATACAAGGACCTTTAATATAAGCACCAGGTTCAATAATAGTACCTTGACCGATAGAAATTAAATGAGGATTTACCAAATAAGTTCCTTGTGGAACAGGAGCTTCAATTTCTCCTAACGCAAGAGTTTTCAGGTAGGAGGGGATAAGAGACAAAGCGTTCCATACAAAAGTACAACTCTTAAAAAGTTTAGCATGCGCAAAGGTAGTTAGATCAAAAAAATAGTCAGGCGAAAAATTATTCATAGCTTAAAGGTATAATAGAAAAAAACGAAGAATACAAGATTATTCTTGTAGACAAGGGAGGTAAATAATAATTTTAAGCATCTTTAAGCTAAAGAAGAATATAGTTCTTAATAAATTTATTCTTCTTCCTCTTAAGGTGTGGAAATGTAGATAACCCTATCTATTTACTTCTGTTCTAAGTCCGTCGATAAGTTGTTGATAGAGTGTTGAAAAGCTGCCAGTTAATAACAATTTAAGCTTATCGACAGGCCTATACACAAATTCATGAACCTAAATCACCCTACTTATGAACAGAGAATTTTATTTCTTTATTTCTCAAAATTAAATTTTTTTGACATTCAAGAGTTGCTTATTCATAAGGGGGAGAAAAAAATTAACGACTTAATGGATGGATCTTCTTTCTCTAATCTACTAAAGAGCCTTATAATCTTTTTCCTCAGTAGCTAATTCTCCCCTCAGGTATTTGAATATCAAGGCTTGGAGAATAGCTATTAAAAAAGCTCTAAGGAATAACTACTTTACAATTTTTTATAAATTTTTTCATGAATACTTATAAAGATATCCATTGTCCTCATTTTGCTATCTGTTCAGGTTGTACAATCAATAAAGATGTCGATAATCCCCCTCTTTTGAAAGAAGTTCAAAATTTTTTTTCTGAACAGAACGTGCCTTTTAATTATTATTCTGAGCAAGCGGTGAAATGGCGTTACCGTGCTAAGCTGGCAGTGAGAGGCTCTGCTGAAAACCCTCTTATCGGCCTTTATGAAAATGGGACTCATCAAGTAGTAGATATACCCTTATGCCGAGTACATCATCCTTCAATTAACCAAGCCGTTGAAAAATTAAAAACATGGATCAAAGCTTATAAAATCAAGCCTTATAATGAAATCACTCAGGAAGGGCTATTGCGCTATGTCCAGTGTGTTGTTAATAGGTCAAGCGGACGTGTACAGCTTTCCCTAGTTCTAAATGCTTCTGGCGGAAGAGAAGAGCTTTTAGCGGCCAAGCTTTTATGGGAGCTAGATCCCCATGGATGGCATTCAATATGGATTAACTGGAATCAGCAGAGAACAAATGTAATATTTGGCAAAGAATGGGTATTAGTAAAAGGCGAAGAAGACCTGTGGGAAACGCTTGCGGGCGCTAAGGTTTGCTTTCACCCAGCTAACTTCGCCCAAGCCAATTTAGCTGTATTTGAAAGGTTGTTAAATGATTTGAAAAGTAGCCTAATAGCTAAGGAAAAAATTGTTGAATACTACGCTGGCGTGGGGGTGATAGGTTTTTCATTAGCAAAGAAAGCTGAGAAGATTGAATGCTGTGAAATTAACCCTTGGGCCCGAATTTCTTTTGAAAAAGCTCGTCAGCACCAAGGTTTTTCTCATATTTCTTTAGTTTCAGGCTCCTCTTCTTCCCATACAGAACTATTAAATCATGCAAATGTAGTCATAATAGATCCTCCGCGTAAGGGCTTAGATCGCTCCTTGCTTAGTGCTTTGCTTGAAAATGAATTTCCTCAAGAACTGCATTATATTAGCTGTGGCTGGAACTCTTTTAAACAAGATTGGAAAGAATTAACAAAGAGCTGGCAACTTATCTGTGCTCAAGCTTATTTATTTTTTCCTGGCACCAACCAATTAGAAGTTGTAGCAAAATTTAAGAAAAAATAAATAATACACTTTCTAGCTACGCCTTATGCAGCCTTGTACTTTATAAAATCGCTTTTATTAAGTAGAGAGGCTTTTTTCAGGGCGGGTAGGTGACTAAGCTTTTTGATCACTTTAACGTGCAAAGCTCTTTCTTGAGCAGCCATAAGCTAGTTTTAAAGGCTTATAAAGCAAGGCTATATGAAGAAGTCCTTACTTATCCCCACTGCTTTGCAGCCGTAGCATAAGTCTCTTAATTCCCTTCTTAATTTCTAATCCTTATCTTCCCCATATAAGAATTTTTATATGCTTTGAACAGTCTACCTACTTTACCATAAAGGGGAAAATCAAATCTTTATACGCAGAATCTTTTCACGCAGGGTCGTAATTTTTTAACTTATAAATCTATGAAGGGTGGTTCAAAAAGCCTCATCTTTCCAATGATAATATCATTTCTATAGCTTGATAAGCTTCTTGGGCTCACGCATATTGCGGTAAAAGTTAAAGAAGAAATCTTTAAGCGTAGCCGCCTATCTATGAAATGTCTTAAACAGCGTACTAAAGGAAGAAATAATTTAAAAACAAAGCTTTAATGCGCTTGCATTACTTCTAAATAAAAAAA
Source organism: Neochlamydia sp. TUME1 (assembly GCF_000813645.1). Lineage (NCBI taxonomy): Bacteria > Pseudomonadati > Chlamydiota > Chlamydiia > Parachlamydiales > Parachlamydiaceae > Neochlamydia > Neochlamydia sp. TUME1. Next base: position 6,668 of record NZ_JRXI01000199.1, read on the forward strand.
TTTAGTAAAGAGGAATAAGAATCTGAGTGAGAGGATTCGAACCTCCGACCCCTTGCACCCCATGCAAGTGCGCTAGCCAAGCTGCGCTACACTCAGATAAGAAATGATTAATTTGCCGTCATGCCTTCAAATTGCATTTCAGTTTTTTTGAAATCCCTGACAGCCATACGAGCACAATGTTCGATAATTTTTTCCAAAGGATCAGTCGGGTCTACTTCAGCGGCACTTATATCTACAGAAATAGAAGCGCTAAAGGAGGTACCACCTCTCAATCCTTTTACTTTAAAGTTGGCAAAAATTCCATCTTTTTTCTTTGATATATTGATAAAACGAATTAAATTGTTTTCAGCTATATTCATCATATGTATCCTTTAAAAGGCCATATGATAAAGGCCTTCTTCCTTTATCGTCAATGTTTTTAAAAAGATAATAGAGGGCCAGGAAAACTTTTTAGCAAGAAGATTAGTGCTTAGGATAAGCATTAAAAGCATAGAGGAAAGAAGCTTTATAAGTTTTACTAGGGACATTTGAAAAGGTTTGTTAATTTCTTTTAAATTAGGAGAAGATTATGACAGGATTTGAGCTTGGATTGTCTTGGCAAAAAGCTTTAAAAGACGAATTACAAAAGCCCTATTTACAAGAATTAGAAGCATTTGTAGAACGAGAAAGATTTCAAGGTTTCAACGTCTTTCCTCCACGTGAATTAGTCTTTAATGCTTTTCGCATGACGCCATATGAGTCTGTCAGAGTAGTTATTATGGGGCAAGATCCCTATCATGGACCCCGCCAAGCGCATGGACTTTCTTTTAGCGTCCCTGAAGGCGTCCGTCCTCCCCCTTCTTTGCAAAATATCATTAAGGAACTTAATGCAGATGTCCAAATACCTATGCCTAAGCATGGGTGCTTAATCCATTGGGCCGAACAAGGTGTTTTATTGTTGAATGCTACTCTCACTGTTCGGCAAGGGGAGCCCTTGTCTCACCATGGAAAGGGCTGGGAACGTTTTACCGATGCGGTTATTGAACATTTAGTAAATGGCAGAGAAAATTTAATTTTTATCTTATGGGGAAAGTCGGCGCAAGAGAAATGTCGTCATATCATCGCTAGCCATGAGGAAAAAAAGCATCACATTTTAATGGCAGCTCATCCCTCGCCCTATGCAGCTCAACAAGGTTTCTTTGGATGCCGCCATTTTTCTAAAGTCAATGACATATTGCGCACCAAAAAGCAAGAACCTATTGATTGGGCTATACCATAAAATAATGGCATGCAAATTGCTGAGTATTTCTTCTATAAAATCAAAAATTTTATAAAAGAATCTAGCAAATCTTTGCTAACTCCTAAGGTAGCTAAATGCTTTATTTTTAAAAACGGCAAGAAAATTCCTCTATCTCACGGGAAAACTTAATAAGTTTTAAAAAAAAGAAGAATGCTTTGTTTTAACACAATGCTGCAGAAAAGGATTTTTTAATAAAAAATTAGTTTGTGTATAGTTTAATTGAAATAAAGATGTGTTATTTATTATAATATATTAAAGAGCTCTATCTCTTAGTAGTAAATTTTTCTGCTTCTTAATCTTTTAAAGTTTGGGTAAATTTATGATAATTGAGCAGGATCTAAAAAAGCTTTTTCAAAAGTTAGATCACGATCAGGTCTTACATCTCGAGGTAAATGAAAATGAGCTAGAAATAAAAGTTTTTGATGGGGCTTCGAAAATATTTTTAACTACTAGGATTTATAATGGAGATAATTTTATTCCAAAAAGTGTAAGGAACGGGATTGCAAGAAAAGCTCCTTGGAGTCGCGCCTCTATTAAAACTTTCCTTTCCGTCAATGAAAATCAATATCGTGTAGATTTAAATTATTTAGGCTTATTACAACAAATGAATGCGCAAAGTTTTGCACTTTTAATGGAAGACTTTGCACGTCTTGCCTATGGATGGAGAGTTTATCTAGACGAACAGGACCAGAACGACTTAATACATGTGCGTGTATAACTTTAAGTTTTCTTCCTATTTATAAAGAAAGAAATCTTTATATTTACCCCTGTAGGACTAATCTATGCGTATAAACTTTGATACCACTCATATTAAAAAATTTTTGGACGATTCTTCTGAAAAATATGTGGTGACTTTGAATGAAAATTCACAACGATTTGTTCCTTTAAGGCAAACATCCATTTTCCACAGGATAGCGGCATGGTTTGGCTGCGGGCCTCTTAGCCTTAATAATATAGCGAATTTCATCAGCCATCATAACGAGAAAATCAATCAAAAGTTAACTCCTGCAAATCAGATACTTTTTTACCAAAAACTTATTGGAAAATGCTTACATTACAATAGCAACTATATTCACGCCTTCTCTCATGTTCCAAATTCTGTTTTAAGTGCTTTTGAAAAGCATGTGCCTATGTGTAGTGACGCCTTCTTTTCAAAAGAAACGACCTATCATTCACGGGAGGATGGATTAGATGGAAATGTGGACTTCAGCTACTCGAATAGGAGACTAGGTTTTGGGTATGTGGTAGATGGCGCAGGGCATAATAATCCATATATGCAACCCGTATTACAAGAGTTATTGCGAAAATTTACCCAGTCTTATGAGCAAGCTCTAGAGTCGCGTAAGTTCAAAACAATTGAATCGGCACAACAATTCTTAACAGATCAACTTGGACAATTGGCGCGGACCTTAACTTCAGATTCGCGGCCTATCCATAAAAATTCCAGTACTTTCGAAGACCCCTCTTATCATCCCGCTATTAGTTTTGCTCAAACTATTAAAATTGGCTCCAGTTACTATTTACTCAGCGTAGAGCTAGCAGACACGATGATTGTTATTAAAAAAGCAAATGGAACCTTTGATACCTCTTTAGCTATTTCTAGGCCTGATTTTGGCTTAGGAAGCGGCACAATTAATGTGCACACTACCCCCATTAGTCCGGGGGATACCATTATTGGCTTTTCCGATGGAATTGGTGAATATTTAACTTTAGAAGAATGCACGGAAATTATCTCAAGCAGCATGCCATCTAATCTATTAGAAAATTTTAAAGATAAAATTATTGATAAGGGCAAAGAATTCACAAAGAGAGTATCCGATACAAGTATGCGTCGTGAAGAGGACATACAATCAGCTAACCAATCTAGATATATTAAATATCATACTTTTGACGTAGCCAGCCCGCGTTATCATGATGATATTAGCCTATTTGCTCTGACAGTTTAAAAGCCTTTTATAGCTGTAGCAGATACTTAGGCTGACCTGTTTTAACCTAAAAAAAATTCTTTACCGCACCTATTTAAAAAAATCGTGAATTTTCTTTTAGTGCTAGCTTAAATAAGGATATGTGTCATTAACTGGCGGCCTTGTTACGTAAATGATCTAATAGCTCGTCTGTTAAGTACTATCCCTAAGTTAGCACCCAATGCCCTTTGGGGCATTCCAAGCTTTGTCGTCTTATTCATAGCCAAAGATTTAGCATATAATTCTGCTTGCTGATAGGCTAATTTCCTAGAGCGAAAGTCTCCTCCAAAGCTTCTTTTAAAGCGGTACATCGCCGTTTCGGCAAGCGATCTTCTATGATAGCCACAAAGCTTCTTCCAAAGCTGCCTAGCCTCATTATCTGCTCCCAAGCTTTGAATGACTTTTAAAGCATCATTTCTTTTTTCATCCAAGGTTTGTCCGTCTCTTGGCTTGGCCTTCCTCCTCTTCTGGTAGGTACCACAGGATCTATGCCTCGAACATAAGATGATCGATAGAAAGCTTGTCTATCATAAGCGCCATCTCCACAAACGATTTTTACGCTTTTTGGCAGCTTGGAGCACATCTGGCTCGCTATTAAATCATCGGCTTCATTACTCGAGGTTAACTCACTCAAAATAATCTCGTGCGAGTCTGGGCAAACGCTTAAGTGAATCTTTCTCCAAGTCCTCTGCTTTGCCATGCTGGCGTACTTTCCACTCTCCTTCGCCATAAACGTTCACCCCAGTGGAGTCAAAAACTATGTCTGTCGGACGCTTACGGCTTAGCTTTTTAAGCTCTTGCCCAAGCTCCTTAGCACGTCTGCAAATGCGCGTATAACAACGAACAGGCAGTCCCAAAGCCAGCAAAGTAATCAGAGACAAGAGAAATCCTCGCAAAGTGCGAAAGGGCAAATGATAAACGGCCCTAATCATCAACGCGCATAAGATAGCGTCAGCGGAGTAAATTCTTGGGTGCCCCTTCTTTCCTTAAGCTTTTATTTTCCCTCCATCCTTTAATGGTTCCATCCGAGAACCATAAAGTTATGCTTCCTCTTTGCACTAAAGCTTTGTTATACTCGGACCAATTACGTATACGGTAAGTAAGCTTTTTGGCTCTTCGGAGGTTTGTGTGGTAAAAGATTTCTTTAATGCTAAAAGTAGTTAAATAAAAATAGCATTTGTCACATCCTAGTGTTTGCAAACAATAAAGGAGAGTGAACAAATGCTAAATAATGATTATCTAACAAAGCTTATTAATGTGGAAGGGGTAAAGTTTAAGGATATTTATATTTAGGAGGATACAGTCAGAGTTTTAATTACTCGTATAAATTCTACACGGCTATGCCCATACTGTGGTCAGCCCACGTTTAAGTTAGTTGATATTAAGCCAAAAGTT
>NZ_JRXI01000200.1:0-6046 GCF_000813645.1 Neochlamydia sp. TUME1
AATTACCGACCTAACTAATAAAAGAGTAATTGATATCCTTAAAGACAGGAAAAAAGCTACTTTAAAAGACTATATGGCGGCATGCGATGAGGAATTCAAGGAAGGGATTAAGTATGTAGCTATAGATTTATGGGCTCCTTATCGAGCCGTAGTAGAAGAGATGCTACCTAAGGCCCAAGCTATAGCTGATCGTTTCCATGTTATGCAAAACTTAAATCAAGCGTTAGATAGATTTAGGAAGAGGGTAAAACAGGAAAGTGCCGATCAAGAAATATGGAAAAATACCAAGTATATCCTATTAAAGAACCATGAAAATCTAACAAAGCAGCAAGAAGATGTGCTAGACAAGATCTTAAATTTAAACCTTGAGTTGAAAGTATATTATAAGCTTAAAGAGTCGTTTAGAAGCTTATTTAATGATTTAAATGATAACAGACAAACAGGCAGTGAGAAATTGTCCGCGTGGGTGTTAAATACACTTAGACATAAAGCCATAGGATATTACGAATTCATAAAAACTTTACTAAACTGGGAAGATAATATATTGAATTACTTTGATAAGAGAGTAAGCAGCGGTTTTGCGGAAGGGGTTAACAACAAAATTAAGCTTATTAAAAGAAAAGCCTATGGTTTTATAAATTTCGAAAATTTTAGAATAAAGATAATAGATTCTTTTTCTTAAAATAAAGTTTTACCACACAAACCTCCGAAGAACCAGCTTTTTTTCCATAGCTTGCCTATATTTTTGTTTTAGCAAACTAATTTTATAGCTCTTAAGCGTTAAAGAGCAATCTTATCGCATACACTCCTTATCATTTACGCAACAACGCCGCATTTAACCTAATCTATTTTCTTATGGATATTTTTTATTAATAGTTTCATTTAATTTTATTAGAGCTTATAGTAACCTATTTTCATAAGACTCCTTTTATGGATGTTTTATTTCCTTTAATTAAAGGTTATAAAATTGAATGCCAACTTTTTTTATAGATTTTCAAATTTAAAATAATCCCTATAAAAAACAGATGATCTACTCGAAAATAGCTTCAAGTTTTTTATAGCTAATTTTGGATGAGGCTTATGAGTTATATAGCAGATTATAAGCCAAGGGGATAAGACTACGGGATGATAAAGAAAGTGTATATAAGCAATTACATAACAATAAAAACAAACCATTTATTTAAAAAATTTTACTTTGTGAGAAAAAATGAATTTTTCTTATATAGCTAATTTACCCTTTTTAACATTAAATAATACCTACTTTTAAAGGAGAAATATTATGCAACCTACCAATAACGAACAATCGGGCGCAACTAGTAGTTCGACAGCATCTAGCTCAGAGCCTCAACAATCTAGCAGCAGTTGGAATGCTCGTACCTGGAGCCCCTCGTCCTCTTTTCAACCTCGTCCTTTTCAGCCTCGCCCTTTTCAACCCACCAGCTTTCGTCCTACCTCTTATACATCCGCCTCTACATCTCCTAGCCCGGTAGTTAATGGACAATCAAATTTTCAAAGTCCACCGCCTGCTTTAAATCCCTCATGCCTTGCATCTGTATTTCATGAAACAGCCATTCAAGCTCCTTCTAGAGATTGTCAAAAATTAGTTATGCAATCTTTAAAAAAAGGAACACTGAGTATTAAAGAAGAAAGGGAAATGCTAGAAGAAATAAAAGCTAGCTCAGCTGAGCAATTAACCCAAACAATGACTTGGCGCAAGCAAATAGATGAAAATATAACTTCATTTTATGATGAATCGATGAAGATGAATAAGCTTTACAGTTCTTTGGCCTTTAAAATTGCAAACGCCTTAAAGGATGCTACTATAGCAAGCATACGAACAGGTGAAGCACTACAAATGGATTATTTGGAGCTGACACAGGAAGAATTTAAGAATTATAAGGAGATTATGCTTGCTGCTGTTAAGCAAAATGGCTTAGCACTTCAGTTCGCAAGCCGGGAGTTAAAAGAAGATAAAGAAGTTGTGCTTGCTGCCGTTAGGCAAAATGGCTTGGCACTTCAGTTCGCCAGCCAGGAATTAAAAGAAAATAAAGAAGTTGTGCTTGCTGCCGTTAAGCAAAATGGCTTGGCACTTCAGTTCGCCAGCCAAGAGCTTAAGAATGGTAAAGATATTGTATTAGCCGCTGGGCAAGAAGATTGCTGAGCTTTTTCTTTCGCTCATGTGAAGTTATATGAATAATCAGAAGATTGTGCGTGCTAGCAATATATCTTGCAGCTTGGAGATTGCTATCCTCAACTCCCCGAATAATAATTTGGAGAAAGCTGAGGTTCTGCGAAATGAATTAGCCTTAAGGGTAGCTATCTTAAATCAACGCGAGTTATCGGATAAGAAAGCAATCTAAGGCTGCTTCAAATCATGCCTTAAACTGTAAGCCAACTCATTAACTTTGGTTTTTCCGTGCAAGTAAATTGAATGCAGGGCTTACAAGCTTCGTAAGCATAGGCCACTATTCCGCTGATTAGATTGACAAAAAAATTCCAAGGGCTGCGATGACGATGATGTTCGATTTGACAAGAATTTTTTAATTTATTTTTAACGCTTTCAATGATGCCCCGTTTTCTTAATAAAATCTTATCTACCAGTGACATTAACTTGTTTTTCATGTTTTTTTTAAGCCTGGTAATAATTTATAAGCCTTTGTCGTAGAGCTTGATAAATAACTGGCGGGATATATATCCCTTATCGGCAAACATTTTGCCAAAAATGTTTTTAGACAGATTAGGAACAGGGATACGATCATCCACATTTCCTGGCGTTAACATATAAGCAAGAATTTCCCTTCTATCATTAATCACTAGATGGAGTTTGAATCCATAAAAGTACCCTGTAGAGGTTTTTCCTCTTATTGCTATTTTTTTAAAAACTCTATGGGAGTGGATGCGACGAGTATGGCATACTGTCAATAGAGTAGAATCGACGAACGAAATGCCTGTACATTCTCCCAAGCAAGCCTGTGAATAAACAAAAATAGGAAACAAGCATGTTTTCATTAAAGTGATAAACTTATGATAGGAAAGAATATTAGGAAAGTATTTCTTTAGAGAGGGAATAACTTGCCGAATATAGTAATCTTTAAAGGTTCTATAGCCACTTCTATGAAACATGATGACAATAGTCATCGCTTCACTTAATGATAATATCGACCCTCTATTTCTTCTATTGCTCTTTTCAGTGAGTGCTCAGTGATGGCTTTCAGCCAATATTATACGCAATTCAACCTCAAATTGTTTACAAAAATCATCTACATCGCAAAAAATGGAGATTAATAAATGGATATCTTTTTCAATCATTTTGACCTTCCAGCTTTAAGTTTTTTCTCATACAAAATACTTTTAAGCCATGTGAAGGCCTTTTTTCAACTATTTCCTTATCCGATAACTCGCGTTAAATAGCCAAGGAGTGGAAATTGTTCTTAAAGCAAATTAGTCAATCATTGCCTACTTCTTCCCATGCTTTGCTAATTCTAGGCCGAGCTAGCTACCATACTAGTAAAACACTTAAAGTTCCTTCCAATATTTACCTGCTCTTTCTACCCCCTTATAGTTCTTAAGCTTAATCCTGTTGAAAACCTATGGCATTACTTGCATAGCCATTTTTAGTCCAATCGTATTTATCGGGGGTATAAAGAACTAGAAAAGATGGCAATAGCTTCTTGGAGAAAGGTGTGTTTAGAACAAAAAAGGATGAAAAGCCTATGTGCTGTATCGTATGTCTAATTGCGTAAGGAGTAATTTAAAAGCGTGCTGGCATATTTCTGGGGGTAAATAAGTCAAACTTACTTTAGATAAATCTAAAGCCGTGATGTTTTTACAATTTTCTTCAATCCAATCTCTAAATAGCTCTCCTTTTTTTTCTAGAGGCAAGTGCTTGATTTCTTCTCGGCTCAAATATTCTTCCCCACCAGGAAGTTTTTTCCAAAGTAAAAGGCGACTAATATTTAAGAGATAAGAAGAGTAATTAGCCAGAGTTAAGCCTCTTTTTTCTTCTGTTTTCTCTTTAAATTCTAAAGGAGAAATAGATTTAGCTAAGGTAAGAACTTGTTTAAAAACTTGATAAACTTTTTCAGTAGAGGTAAGTGCAGGATTGAGTTGATAAACTTTAGTTAACATAAGAGTTCGCTGGGTATTGGCATTTCCCTTGGGGAAATGAAGCTGTGCTATTTTTTTATAAAGAGAAGGCATCACTTCAGAAGCCAGCAGATGATGCCATCTTTTACAGACGCTAAATAAGGAAGGAACTGCGCAAGCCTCTAAGATAGGGAGCAACAATTCATTGGGCAAGCTTTCAATAGATGCCGGAGAGATAGGATGCATTTTATTTCCTTGGATAGTGATGACTTTTCAGTACTTTTATTTTTTAAAGGCAATATAAAAAAATTAAAAAGGCAAGTCAAACGAATTCGTATCCTTATCAATGAAAAACAACTCACAAATGATCTACCTCGCTTTTTTTCAGATAGATTCACGGAAAGGGGGGGCCTTCCAAGCATTCAGTAGCAGCCATAGGTTTTGGCAATTAAGTGACGCGGCAATTTTGGCTTGGCTAAAAGAATGAGATTGATTCTTTGTATTTGAGAAAAACGGCTCTTTTTGGTGCCTTGTTCTAATTCTTCTACCGCATGATGGAATACAATACGCCTAGCTTCTTTCTGTCAAGAAAGGCTGTTCTCCCAGCCTAGCAATCTGCGGAAAAAGAGAGAAACTTCTTGTGATTATAAATGTGTAGGTTAGCTTAAGCTTACTTAGTTGCGGGAAGGAAAGCGGATGACTTGCTTAAAGATAAGATGGCTAAAAGTTTGTTATTTCATTTTAGCTCACCCCAAATTAAAAAGTACTTATGGCCATCCTACAATTGAAAACGTTGCCTTATTCTTTCTGAAATATCTTTCAAAGGATTTTCCGCTAATTTAAGCCATTTCAGCTGAGACAATTGCCCAATTTCTGCAGGCAGGCTGGTGAGCTGGTTTTGACTTAAGTGAAGCCCTTGCAGCTGAGACAGCTGCCCAACTTCTGCAGGCAGACTGGTGAGCTGATTTTGATTTAATTCAAGCGTTTGCAGCTGAGACAATTGCCCGATTTCTGTAGGTAGTCTGGTGAGCTGGTTTTGATTTAAGTTAAGCCATTGCAGCTGAGACAATTGCCCGATTTCTGTAGGCAGTCTGGTGAGCTGGTTTTGATTTAAGTAAAGCCATTGTAGCTGAGACAGCTGCCCAATTTCTGTAGGCAGGCTGACGAGCTGGTTTTGGCTTAAATCAAGCCATTGTAGCTGAGGCAGCTGCCCGATTTCTATAGGCAGGCTGGTGAGCTGGTTTTGATTTAAGCCAAGGGTATGCAGCTGAGACAATTGGCCTACTTCTGTAGGCAGAGCGGTGAGCTGGTTTTGATTTAAGTAAAGCGCTTGCAGCTTAGGCAGCTGCCAAATTTCTGCAGGAAGGCTGGTGAGCTGGTTTTCTTTTAAGTCAAGCGTGTGCAGCTGAGACAGCTGCCCGATTTCTGTAGGCAGGCTGGTGAACTGGTTTTCTTTTAAGTCAAGCGTGTGCAGCTGAGACAGCTGCCCGATTTCTGTAGGCAGGTTGGTGAGCTGGTTTTGATATAAGTAAAGCCCTTGCAGCTGAGACAGCTGCCCGATTTCTCCAGGCAGACTGGTAAGCTGGTTGAATCTTAACCTAAGCACTTGCAGCTTAGATAACTGGCATATTTCTGGCGATAAATAAGTCAAGCCTGCTCCAGATAAATTTAAAGCCGTGGTATTTTTATAATTTTCTTCAATCCAATCTCTAAGTAACTCTCCTTTTTTTTCTAGAGGCAAGTGCTTAATTTCTTCTCGGCTCAAGTATTCCTTCCCACCAGGAAGTTTTTTCCAAACTAAAAGGCGATTAATATTTAAGAGATAAGAAGAGTAATTAGCCAGAGTTAAGCCTATTTTTTCTTCTGTTTTCTCTTTAAATTCCAAAGGAGAAAAATACTTGGCTAAAGTAAAGATTCGCCTAAAGATTGCATTTACCTTTGCTGCTTCAGAAAGCTTTTT